>NZ_NUCO01000139.1:0-97683 GCF_002555445.1 Bacillus sp. AFS017336 | reverse complement strand
TCATCCGAAGCTCGAGCATCTACATTTGCACAAGCCCAAATCTCCTTACCCATTTCATCATAAAGGACAATTCCTTCCCTCATACTCGTAGCACTTATCGCTTTTATTTTTTTTGCGTCAACTCCTGTTTCTTCAATAACAGACTTTACACACTGAACGACTAACTTCCAGTTTGTTTCCCAATCGAAATCCATAGATCCTGGATACTTTTCATTTGATAAATGGTTCCATTCTATTTGTGAAAACCCAACTTGATTTCCTAATTGATCAAACAAAACAGCGCGAATACTACCTGTACCAGCATCAAATGCCAGAATGTACGCCATTAGTTTATTTCACCTCCAAATTGAGTAATGAAATAGCTGTAGCTTCATCTGTTATTAACGTCTTAATATAGTTACCTTTTAAAGCTCCGTAGATGGCATCAATTTTTTTCTCTCCACCGGCCTCGGCTATAAGTTGAAGCTAAAAATGGAGCAGGAATTACATGTATATCCTGGAGTTTTTCCAAACCGCCATCTTTTTGGGACGATAATGGAGATAGTAATGAATTATTACTAATGGTATGAATACAGTAGTTGGTTTGAAATTCTAAATGACTGATACAGATAGAAATTTTTCTCTTTAGTAAAGTCCTCTTTTTACTTTACTCTTATTGATATAATCATATTCTTGAAAATTAGCGAGAGACTCATTAGAGACAAAATATGTAGTTTTACCTTATCGTATAGTTGATACGAATAATTTAAATTACACTTCATAATGAATATGATGAAATAAGAAGGAATAAAGCAGTTTTTAAATCATTCATTAACAATTTGTTTGAACCAGATGAACAAGGGTTATCATTTATTTTTTGTGAAGAATAAAAAAATCATAACCACCATTTTAACTGGTGGTTATGACTTAATAGAGTTATATCATTCAATTGTTCTGTTAAAAATTAGATATTTTAGCTTATTTTACTTTCATCTAGTGCATGTTGCCAACTTGGGTAATAATGCAAAGCACTCCGCATTAAATCAGGGTAATGTTGTTTTACCTCTTTTTTACGTAGAGAATTCCCTTCGTTATGTAACTTTTTGATCTGAGTAATGACTTCCTTTGATGTTAATTTGACATCCATTCTTCATTCCTCCCTTTCAAAGTTATCAAGATTATTTTTCCTTTTGGCTCACATAATGAAACTATTAACATAGTTGAAAATCATCACATCTATGTTTCCGAAAATTCTAACATATAGAATAGCTATTGTGAAGTAACTTACTCCTGTAAGATATTAAATAAAACAAACTACCTATCTTAAACTCTTTTTGATATTACTTCTGTCCTGCTAATTGACAGATAAACTAAGCATCATCGATATCTTCACAAATGAAACTGCGTTATTCATTTAATTGTATTAAACTGCCAAATAATGAAATAGAGGATGATCGATTAATGATCATCCTCTTTTAGTTGTTTGCCTATTGCTATTAAATTTATTTAACAAACGTATTTAACATGACGGAATCACAATGAAATTCATGCAAGTTTGTTGTTGTGAATTCAGCCAACTTCGCTTTAAATTATGAACGCGTTATTTTTTTATTATTTCTGTTTTTTCTTGTTTACTTTAGATAATCTTCCTAATGTAAAGGCACCGACCGCTAAGCCAATCATGGTGTTGTTTTTTTTATTAAAGACCTGTTTTGCTACAAGGTTTAAATTTTGTGGTCTTTCCGCAAGCCGACGCATAAAGTAACCGTACCAATCCTTTCCAAATGGCACATAAGTGCAGAAATTGCAGCCTTCACTTGCTAGTTTCATTTGAAGGTCTTTTCTGAAGCCGTACAGCATTTGGATTTCAAATTTATCGTTCGGAATATTATTTCTTTTTACAAAATCTTTAACATGTTGGATGATTTTGTGGTCATGTGTTGCAATAGAAGTGAATTTTCCATTTAACAAGTGCCATTCTATCAACTTAATAAAGTTTTTATCAATATCTTTCTTGTCTTGGTACGCATATTCCTCTGGCTCTTTATATGCACCTTTTACAATACGAAGGCGAAAATCTTTATACTTTTCGAGATTTTCTTGTGACTGATAGAAATATGCCTGGATAACGGTTCCCACATTATCATACTCCAAAGAAAGCTCATCTAAAAGATCAAACGAAGGCTTTAAGTGTCCATAATCTTCCATATCAATATTAACAAAAATCCCATATTGATGTGCCTGGTGAACAATTTCCTTTAAATTACTCAAACAAAAAGAGTACTCAATGTCCAAGCCCAATTGAGTCGGTTTTAACGAGATATGTGCATCTACTTTATTCTTATGAATGGCTTCGATGACTTTCAGAATTTGTTCTCTAGCCTGGATTGCTTCTTCCTTTTTAAAGACAAATTCCCCTAAGTTATCGACCGTACATGAGATTTCATGTTTATTTAGCTCTTTAATGCTTTTAATTACTTCTTCAATATTTGTACCAGCTACAACACTTTGCGCCCCCATTTTTAAACCATACTTTTTAGCGGCACTGTTAAGAAATTGGTTTTGTGACAAGGCCATAAAAAAATCTTTCAATAACATAATGATTCCTCCCATATTTTCCTGCTACCTAAATCTAGTTAAAATATTTCTGATGTGTCCTCAAATCCTTTGATGCTTTATTTAAATGCAATTTTTGTGCCAAATTAAAAAACTACTTTATACTTGATTTTTCGAAATTTGTGTAAACTATATATATACAAAAGTGTAAACGAAGTGTAAAATATAAACACTTTTGTAAACAATTAAACAGTGATAAGGTGATTGGATATGTTAAAAGAAAAAGTTTCACTTCTGTCCATTTCCCTTCCTTTAGATGAAGAGATTCATACAGAAAAAATAAAACAATTCTCTGTCGACACCTTGCTTTCAGAGGTTGAAGAAATAGTTCTAGACCAAGATATTGTTCTTGTTGATGAAGCTGGAAGGCAAGTGCGCAGGGTCCCCTTTACTACATTAATAAATGCTATTTTTCAAGAGTGGCAAAAGCTTTCAGGTGTTTATCAGACCCTTCTGCGTGCCGTAGATAATGCCATTACAATAGTTGACAGTGATGGAAAAGTTGTTGCATGGAATCCTAAGGCAGAAGATTTGTACAAAACTTCTGCTGAAGAAATGATCGGCTCTAAAATTACGAATCGCTTTAAAGAGGATTCTGTAGTTTTAATGTCCACAATGAAGGAAGGAAAAGGGGTTATTCGGCATTATAGCCAGCCACAGGAAGATGTCCATGTATTAATTAACACCTTACCAATATTCATCAGGGATAAGGTGGTAGGGGGAATTTCCGTTGAAAGTGATATTACAGAAATTGTAAAACTAAATAATGAACTTACAACTACCACTGCGTATATTCAAGATTTGGAAAATCAGATTGGGAACAAGGATATTATCGATCCCTTCCACAAAATTAAAGGAAGAAGCCAGGCGATAAAAACTTCCATTTCTTTGTCCAAGAAGGTCGCCCATACAGATGCAACCGTCGTGATTACTGGTGAGAGCGGTGTTGGTAAAGAGTTGTTTGCACAGGCTATTCACAAAGCAAGTCCCCGTTCAAAAGGGCCATTTGTTGATCTTAACTGCGGGGCCATTCCCTCTGCGCTTTTTGAAAGTGAATTATTTGGTTATGAAAAAGGTGCATTTACAGGGGCAATAAAAGAAGGGAAGCTAGGAAAAATAGGGACAGCAAAGGGTGGAACATTATTTCTCGATGAAATTGGGGAAATGCCATTAGAGCTTCAAGTAAAATTGCTGCGTGTCTTGCAGGAGAAACAATACTATCGAGTTGGCGGAAACCAACCTATCCCTATAGATGTACGAATTCTTTCAGCAACTAACCGGAATTTGGAGAAAATGGTGGAAGAAGGATTATTTCGTGAAGATTTATATTATCGGTTAAATGTGGTTACGATCCCTATCCCACCCCTCAGAGACAGAAAGGAAGACCTTCCTGAACTTGTCCGATTATTTTTAAAAGAGTTTTCCATCAAATACCGGAAACCGGTTCCAGTCATTTCTCCGGAAGTGATGGTAACATTCATGCATTTTCCTTGGAACGGCAATATCAGGCAGCTAAGAAATATAATTGAGCGAGTAATGATATTTACAGATGATAATATAATCAAATCTGAACAATTGCCAAATGAATTTTTTAAAAGACACACAAAGTCTCAATCGCCTATTCTCGAAGAAGCAGAATTACTCGGAGGGGATGAAAAGTCACTAATAAAACATGCCCTAAAAGTAACATATGGGAATAAATCAGCTGCTGCAAAAATGCTTGGTGTTTCCAGGGTGACATTTTATAACAAAATGAAGAAATATGGGCTTTTATAATGAGATGTAATTTTTAACCAAAAAAGTGATCGCCCAATAGAAATTTAGCGATCACTTTTTTCAAATAACATCTATTTATTTTGTAGGAAAGGTATTTAGCTCCTTAATTTGGGGAGTACCAGTGGTTGTCACCACCCGCATTAACATTCCTCTTCGGGATTTAGCTTGTAAATAAATTTTTTCAATACTTTAACAAAGATTTCCTAAGCGAGAGGAAAAAAACTGAGATTAAAGGGAAAATTCTAGTATCAAAATGGTTAAAGAAAATTTATGAAAATAGACATTATAATCGACTAAACAGCCGATCAAGTTGTTCAACTATTGCATGCGTTAGTTGCTTAAGTATTATGTATTAATTACTATCTGGATCATATTTTTCAAAATATCTTACCAAAATGAATGCACAAACTACTATTCCAATTATTACTCCTATAAATTCACTAATTCCCAATAATTTAGATATCAAACTAAATACTAAAATAGATAAATCATTAATTACAATTTTTAAAAGTATATATATTTTACGGTTCATTTTTATTCCTCTTGTTTTTATATTATTTATGAGAAAAGTTTGAAGGATAACCACCTGGTAATCTTCAACTAATGCATGCGTTAGTTGCATTAGTATGAGAAATTTATAAACTTATTGAATTGCTTTTCCTACTTGATCTACTTTCAAGCCAAGATGATTTCTAATTTCATATGAAATATCTTCTACGCTTTTTTGATCCGCCACTTAGTAATATACTCCATTAATTTTTTCATTTTCGCCATCGTACTTTAAAGGCTCAATATGAGTAGTAATATCTTTTGGTAAACTACTATATAAAGAAAGAGCATCTCTCATACCTATATTTGTACGAATATTTTTACTGAATTCTTTTGCATATGTATCAGTTTTTAAAATTGATTTCGGAGATTTGATTTCTTTTAAAATCGCAGTAAGAACCTGCCTTTGTCGCTCCTGACGTCCAAAGTCACCATTTTTTTTATCTCGTTTTCTCATACGAGAATATGCAAGTGCCTCTTGTCCATCAAGGTGTTGCTCCCCTTTAGTAAAATAGATTTTTTTCTTGGCTTAGTATAGTGTTTCACTTATGATTAATTGATTTAATTGAAGAGGAAAAATGTACATTTTATTATCATGAATAAGCCATAACCCTAAATAGGTTATGGCTTTTATTTTTTTATAAAGGAGAGCTAAAAGATTGTTGAACAGATGAGCTTATTTATATAAGAAGTACAATCAGCAAAACGGATTAACATTGTTTCAATTAAACTAGTAAAGGAATCAAGCCTTCTTTACAAAGAAAGATTAGTAAAGTCACCAGAGGATGCTTATAAATTGCTGAAGTAGATCGTGAACATTTCCTAGTTGTGGTAATAGGATGGAGGCTCTTGAATGGGGATATTGAACGATATTCTTCGCAAATTTCCCCGTAAAACGTAGCCACTCCCTCACTGGTGGAATATTCACATGAAAAATTAAATTCTTCTGTTATGCCGTCTTTCATATCTAATCTTTCTGCTTCCTCTTCATAACTCATTAAATGGTTTTCTGGCAACATACGTGGTATGCAAACTATGATACATCAAATTTTAATTGATTGTTCTTCTTGATAGATAATTTCACCATCAATAATAGTTGTTTCTACTTTTAAATCTTTAATTTGGTTTGGGTTAACACTTAAAATGCTGTCATTTAATATAACTAAATCCGCCAACTTTCCGACCTCTATGCTCCCTTTTATCTCTTCTTCAAAACTCGCATATGCGCCATTCCAGGTGTATAGTTTAATAGCTTCCATTACTCTTATAGATTGATTAGCACCAAACTCCATTCCAGACTGGCTTTTTCTATTGACAGCAACATGAATCCCTAATAAAGGGTTATAGTCAGTAACTGGCGCGTCTGATCCACCTGCTGCTATTATGCCACGATCAATAAAATCACGAACAGCGTACATGTAATTAACACGATCACCATAGTGTTGGACATATATCTCTCCGAATTCATATGGAAATGGAGGATTTGGAATAGGAACCATCTCGAGTTTTTTCATTCTCTCTTGTAAATCTGGTGAAGAAATTCCCGCGTGCTCAATCCGATGACGATGGTTTTTTCTTGGTGATTCCTCCAACGCCTTTTCTACACAATTTAAATACATTTCAATGGCTTTATCACCTTGTGCATGTACAGTGATTTGATAGCCTTTTTTATGTGCTTCACCTAAAACCTGGTAGATTTCTTCCTCACTATAATAAAGAATACCATAATTGTTAGAGTCACTGGAGTACGACTCACGGGTTGCAATTGTTGGTCCGGTGCTACTTCCATCTGTAAACAATTTAGCTGGTCCAACTTTGAATTTCTCATCTCCGGTACCAGTTACCACACCAGCTTCGAGCATTTTATAAACAAATTCATGGGAGTTATTTAACTGACATATCATTGCGTATATTCGGACACGAATATCCTTACTCTTCACAGCTTGTTGCAGTAAACGGTAACTCTCAGGGCCATTTCCACCTGCCTCATGTATACTTGTTATGCCCGCTGCAACGAAATGATCTGATGCAATTTTCACAGCCTTCATCAGTTCACTTTCTGTATAACTATTAACCTCGTTTATACCCATATTTGCTGCTTCAATTAATTTTCCTGTAAGCCTTCCTGCCTGATTCTTTTCAATAATCCCGCCATTAGGATCCGGTGTGTTCTCGTTAATTTGCGCAATTTCTAATGCTTTACTGTTCACCACACTTATGTGGCCGCAAGTACGGGATACAATAATGGGGTGTTCAATTGAAATTTCATCCAACTCATTGATTGTTGGATAACGCTTTTCCTTCACAGCGGTTTCATTAAAGCCCCAAGCACGTATCCATTCACCTTTAGGGGTTTCTATGGCTTTCTTTTTCAGGTCATCTAACAAGGCCTCGATAGAATCGATATGTTCAGCTTTACAACTTACCGCCAACTGATTCATCCCATAAGAAATGAGGTGAATATGAGAATCAATGAATCCAGGAAGAAGTGTTTTTCCTTGTAAGTCAATTACATCTGTTTTTTCTCCTATAAAACTCTTAACCTCCTGATTTGAACCAACAACTGCGATACGATTATCTTTTATTGCTACAGCTTCGACTACTGTATTCTTTTGGTCTACTGTAATAACTTCTCCATTTATCAATACAACATCAGCTTTCATAAACTCATCCCTTTCGAAATTACTCTTTTAGAGTTCAGTATCTAAAGCTATATCTCTCGATAGGCTATTCCACTTTTTAACGAGATTTATCAATAATTAGTTAAAGTTGAGATAAACATTTTTTTATTGTTTTAACAATGAAAGTAAAGTCTTCTTCTATGATGCATAATGGAGGAGCAAGCTGCAAAATATTATTGTAACCTGCGACGGTGTCACCATTTTTACCAATAATTAAACCTTTTTCTTTACAAGCATTGATGACTTTGTTCACCTTTTCAATGGCAGCTGGTTCTTTTGTTTGCTTATCTTCCACTAGTTCAATACCTAAAAGAAGGCCTTTTCCGCGAACATCTCCTACGTTTGGATGCTCTTTTACATCCTCTAGTTCATATAACAGTCGTTTACCCAATTCTTTGGAGCGTTCAATGAGTTTCTCATTCTCTATAATTTCCAAATTCTTCAAAGCCAAGGCGCAAGCTGCAGGATTTCCTCCGAACGTATTCACATGGCGAAAGCGATCATAATCTTCACTGCCTATGTATGCCTCATAAACCTCTCGTCTGACTGCTGTTGCTGACAAAGGAAGATACGCACTTGTAATACCTTTTGCCATTGTAACGATATCTGGTTTGACTCCATAGTTCATAAATCCAAACGGCTTCCCTGTCCGGCCAAATCCACATATAACTTCATCACAAATTAGCAATGCACCGTGTTTCTCGCAAATTCCTTTTACTTTTGCCATATATCCATCAGGAGGCATTAAAATTCCTCCCCCGGTAATAATCGGCTCCATAATCACGCCAGCTACTGTTTGGCTTAACTCCCATGTCATGACACGATCGATTTCATCAGCACTTGCCAATGTATGAACATCGTCTGGATTGCGATACGTATCAGGCGGTGCTACATGCAGAAATCCTTGCCCCAAAGGTTCATATTTGTACTTTCGTTGTGCTTGACCTGTTGCTGCAAGAGCCCCCATAGAATTACCATGGTAAGCGCGATAGCGTGAAATAAACTTATAGCGTCCATGATCCCCTTTTTGCTGATGATATTGACGCGCAATTTTAAACGCTGTTTCATTCGCTTCCGATCCACTGTTAGAAAAGAAAATGACGTATTCGTCACCAAGCCATTCATTCAATTTTTCTGCTAATTTAATGGCAGGAACATGACTTTGTGTCAGAGGGAAGTACGGCATTTCTTCAAGCTGTTCAAAAGCCGCTCTTGCAAGCTCTTTTCTACCATAGCCAACATTCACGCACCAAAGACCGGACATACCGTCTAAATAACGGTTTCCATCAATATCTGTCACCCATGCCCCTTCTGCTTTTGTGATAATTAAATTCGTTGGATTAGGAGCTGCTCCTCTCATAGCATGCCAAAGATACTTTTCATCTACTTTTTGCAAAATGTGTGTTTGTTCCGTCGCTTGCACAATCACCAACCCCATTCTATCCTTTTATGATTTCATAACTCTTTTAATAACGAGCCGTAAGCATTTTCTTACGAGTATAGAATTCTACGCCATCTTTTCCATTTGCATGGAGATCGCCATAGAAGGATTTCTTATAACCTGAGAATGGGAAGAATGCCATTGGAGCAGGAACTCCAAGATTGACCCCAAGCATACCTGCATCAATTTCTTCACGAAACTCTCGAATGGCTTTAGCGCTATTGGTGTACAGGCATGCACCATTTGCGAATGGCGATGCATTAGCAACATTAATCGCTTCCGACAAGTCTTTTACGCGTACAACAGAAAGAACCGGAGCGAAGATTTCATCCTGCCAGATTTTCATTTCCTGTGTCACATTGTCAAAAATCGTTGGGCCAACAAAATAACCTTCCCCGTTCGCTGCACCGTCTTCACGTCCGTCACGAATAAGTGTCGCTCCCTGCTCTACACCGGATTGAATGTAGCCGAGTGTCCGCTCTTTATGTCCTTCACGAATAACGGGACCAAGGAAAACACCTTCTTCCAAGCCATTGCCAATAGTAATAACATTAGCCTCTTGAAGCAGTCTATTAACGAGCTCATCTGAAACGTCTTCTTCCACGACAACAACAGCCGCCGCCATGCATCGTTCACCGGCTGAACCGAAGGCAGCATTTGTAATTTCTTTCGCTGTAGAACTAAGATCCGCATCTTTTAATACGATTGAATGATTTTTTGCCCCTGCAAGAGCTTGTACACGTTTGCCGTTAGCTGCTGCTGTTTTATATATATACTCAGCCACAGGTTGAGAACCAACGAAAGATACAGCCTTCACATCCTCATTATCAAGAATGCCATTAACAACGTCATGTGCACCATGCACAACATTTAATACTCCATGTGGAAGACCTGCTTCTTTAAACAGTTCAGCTAAGCGATTAGCCAGAAGCGGTGTTCTTTCAGATGGTTTTAATACAAACGTGTTTCCGCATGCAATCGCGAGTGGAAACATCCAGCATGGAACCATCATCGGAAAGTTGAATGGCGTTATTCCTGCAATTACTCCGATCGGGTAACGATACATCCCTGATTCAACACCAGTAGCAATATCGGGAAGTTGCTCTCCCATCATTAAAGTGGGTGCACCTGCGGCAAATTCAACACATTCAATCCCCCGCTGTACTTCACCGTAAGCTTCTTTATAACTTTTTCCGTTTTCCAGGGTAACTAGTTTAGCTAACTCTTCCCAGTTTTCAATCAATAGCTGTTGATAGCGAAATAGAATACGAGCACGCCGAGGCACAGCGACCCTTCTCCATGTTTTGAATGCTTCTTTAGCAGTTGTTACAGCTCTATCTAAATCTTCTTTAGTCGAAAGCGGCACACGAGCAATGATCTCCCCTGTTGCTGGATTTGGTACATCTGCAACCTGTTTACTTGTGGATTCAATCCATTTTCCGCCAATATAATTTTTCAAAGTTTGTTCATTTTTCGTTTCTACCATGGGGAAACCTCCTATTTTAAGATAACCGCCCTAAGTATTTATTACATCTGTAAAAGAAAGCACATTCATTAGACGGTATGTCAATTTATTCACTTAAATTTCAATACATTTCGCTTTACTATTCTGAATTTCTTATCCATTAAATACGCAGGAGCAGTCATCTGCTTAGCATTTGTCCACTTCACATTATTTCAGAATGATCTCATGGTTCATTTTATAATTTTTTTTCAAAAATACTGGACAATCCCATTCACAGACAAGATCCTTAGCCAAGTAAACGACCCAGTCCTTTGTAATATGATACTTTTCTCCATCAACAGTAATAAACACTTCACCATCTGTCACATAGAAAACTTCCTGTTCTTCTAGATGCCACGTTCCTTTAGCCGGTTCGCCTACCCATGGTTCCCACGTGTCAACACCTAGTTGTTGCGCTTCTTCTGCTGTAAGTTTTTTCGCAAAAAACATGATGATCATCTCTCTTTCTTATAGGTAATTTTGAAGGAATATGTTCATTAAAGTACTGTCTTAACATTTGTATCTTTTAAACGTTTGAACTCTTTTTTCATAAAATATATGGCAATGAGAACGCCAGGAATTTCTGCAGCAGGACCTGCGTACCATATACCTTCTACACCCCAGAATTTCGGGAAAATAAATAGAAATGGGAACGAAAACAACAGTACTTTGCTAACACTAATAAAAGTAGCGGACCAGTTTCTCTCTTGCGATTCGAAATAACCGGAGACAAGCAAGCTGACTGCATTAAGCGTAAATAAAGAATTGAATACAACTGTCGTCCAAATGCCCAGTTTCTGCAATTCAGGATTACCACCGGAAAAAAATGATACAATTGGATCTGCAAAAATGATTAGTATAGCTGTCAAAATCACAAAGAAGGCAACCGTAAAAATGAGTCCCACCTTAATTGCTTGTTTAACACGAGCAAGGTTGCCCGCACCGTAGTTATAACTAATAATCGGTTGAAGTCCTGTCATCCCTCCGAGCGCTACTAAGGCGAGCAGATTTGTAATATAACCATTTTGAATCGTAAAAGCGGCAACATGCAGACCACCACCGTAGCTTTGCAGTAAGTTGTTGAAGAAAATAATTGCAATAAACATCATAAACTGACTCGAGAAAGATGCAAAACCCGTCCAAGCCACTTCGCCAATCGTCTTGAGATTAATCATCAAATCTTTCATTTTTGGCTTAAGTTTTGTTTTACCAAACCAGAAATAAAAGATTAGTAAAACAGGGATCGATTGCGAAATCGTATTGGCCCATGAGGAACCCATCATTCCCATGTCATACTTCGTTACCATAATCCATTCTGTAATCGCACCAACAGCTGCTGCGACTAACCAACTGTTCATTGATAATACAGGTTTTTCATCGATATTGGTTAAAATACTTAATACAACAGCCAATATCGTTAATGGCAATGAAATCCATAGCAGGCGGCTATATTGCACCGCATATGGAAGCACTTCATCACTTGCTCCGAATAAGATCATAATTTTATTTTCAAAGACTACTCCAAGTACAGCTAGTAAAATGGAGAAGAAAAGAGTAAAACATAAGGTTTGCCCCATAATACTTCTAGCTTCTTCGATTTTCCCTTTTCCAAGTCGAAGTGAAATGACCGCTCCCGCTCCAACACCCAAAAGAACGCCGAACATACGGGTAATAACCATGACCGTAAATCCAATTCCGATCCCTTCGATTTCCAGCTCCTGAAAGCCGCTAACGAAATAGCCATCGACAACCGCTACAACTCCTAGAATCGCGTTAGCCATGATTCCTGCTAAAGCAAACCGTAAATATAGTAACGGAATACTTTTGGTTCCCAGCACTGAGTCATACGCTGGCTTATTCATTTCTTCTAGTTGTTCTATCTTCGATGATAGACGGTTGGCTTCTATTTCCATGAGCATATCCCCCTAAAAATAATTTATGTAGCAAGTTAAGCCCAATTAATTCGCATACCAACCTACAGGCTTGGCACGCTGGTGGATATTGATTTGCTTCGTTTCCATAAAGTGCTCCAGCCCAACAGCCCCTAACGCTCTGCCGATTCCACTTTGCTTATACCCTCCCCAAGGACCTTCAACATAAGCAAGATGATAACTATTAATCCAAGTAATTCCCGCACGCAATTTACTAATAACACGTTTTGCTCGGTCCATATCTTCAGTAAATACAGCACCAGCTAATCCATAAATGGAATCATTCGCTTTTTTGATGGCATCTTCCTCATCTTTAAATTTCTGTACAACAAGGACTGGACCAAAAATCTCTTCCTTAACAATAGCCATATTCGCTTTTACATCAGCAAAGATTGTCGGCTCAATAAAAAATCCTCGATCAAGCCCACTTTCTGTTATGCGCTTACCACCACAAACTAATTTTGCACCTTCTTCGATTCCGCTCTTAATGTAATTTAAAACTTTATTCATATGAGACTCGTTTGTGAGAGCTCCCATTTCAACGTTCTCGCTTTCCCCGTTGCCAACTACAATTTTACTTGAACGCTCGGCTAATCTTTCAACAAACTTATCATAAATGGTCTCTTGTACAAGCAAACGAGATGCTGCTGAACAAACTTGCCCGGCATTGTGGAAAATACCAAACATCGCATTCTCGACTGCAGTTTCAAAATCTACATCGTCGAACACAATAAGTGGAGATTTACCACCCAGTTCAAGTGTGATTTTTTTCATATTGCCCGCAGCTGCGTGCATAATGCTTTGACCTGTTTTTGTTCCACCAGTAAAAGCAATCTTGTCAACATCATTGCTCTCGGCAAGCTCATTCCCAACTTTTGATCCAGGTCCCAATACCAAGTTTGCTACTCCAGACGGAAGTCCCACCTCTTCGATAACTTCAAACAATTTGAATGCGCTTACAGGAGTTTCCTCAGCAGGCTTAAGGACAACTGTATTCCCTGCGGCGAGTGCAGGAGCAATTTGCCAAACAGCTAACATAAGCGGGAAGTTCCAAGGTACAATAAGTCCGCAAACACCAATCGGTTCATGAATAATAATAGTTTCCGAAGAATCAGCACGAGTATAAGATTCCATTTTCATGCCTTTAATCAAGTCAGCATAATAGCGGAAGCATTGAATCGATACCGGAATATCTACATAGGTGGTTGCACGTATAACCTTACCGTTATTTGCAGTTTCCAAACTTGCAATTTCAGCTGCCTTCTCTTCAAGACGATCTGCAATCTTATAGAGATAGTCAGCTCTTTCATCAGCTGATAAATTCGACCAGACCCCGTTGTCAAACGCTTTACGAGCCGCCTTGATTGCTATCTTCGCATCATTTGCCGATCCATCAGCAGACGTTGCGATCACCTCTCCGGTCGCAGGATTAATAATGTTTCTTCTAACACCGGATAATGCTTCTACCCATTTCCCATCAATAAACATGTTAATATTCATAAACAACTCTCCTTTATGAAATAATATCGAAAAGTTTGAAACCGATATGTGCCAGATTTACCAGCATCGTTTTTTGATTATAGAACGGGAATGATTTGAGCCGTTCCTTTTCAAATCGATATCCACCTGCACTCCCCGTAACAATCCATTGTGCCAATAACTTACCGAACAATGTTGAGAGTGAAGCGCCGTGGCCCGTATAACCCATTGCGAAATATGCGCCTTCTTTAGATCTGCCGATAACCGGGAACGTATCGATTGTAACCCCGATGAATCCCCCCCACTGGAAATCAATCTTGCTTCCTGCCATTTTTGGCATTATTTTAACCATGGCATCGTAAACACTTTGATAAACGGCATCACCTAAGTTTGGACGAACATCACCACCGCCAAATACGATTCGATTATCTGGTGTACGTCTGAAATAGTAAAGGAAATTACTTGTATCAAAAACCATGCGATCTTTAGGAATAACAGTATTCACAAGTGATTCTGGAAGCTGCTCAGTAGCAATAATACGTGCCGAAAGTGGCAGTACGCCTTTGTTCAGTTCATTCATGATTTTTCCGGAGTAACCATCAGTAGCCACAATAATGTCTTTCCCAGTAACAACACCTTTTTCTGTTACAACTTTTACACTGTTTCGACCGTACTCAATAGATAGTGCTTTCGAATGCTCAAAGATTTTTGCACCGATCGATTTAGCTGCATCTCCCAAACCAATTGCATAGTTCAGTGGCTGGAATGAGTAACTCGAGCTGTCGACTAAGCACCCATAATAAAGTGTGGAATCGATTTCTTGATGCAACTGACTTCGATCAAGCACGCTTGATTCGTATCCGAAATTTTTATTTAAGTATTCGCTTTCATGTTTCAATGCTTCAAAATGCTTGGCTTTGTAAGCCGCCACAATGTGACCTGTCTTTCTAAAGTCACAGTTGATTTGATGCTCGTCAATGATGTTTTTAACCAGTTCAACGCTAAGCAGGGAGAGATCATTGAGTTGTCTCGCCTCGTCGGCACCGTACTTTTTGGCAAGCTCCTGCATTGTTGGCTTATAGCCAGGCAATACCATCCCGCCATTACGACCGCTGGCACCATATCCGACCGTTTCTTGCTCAAGGACAATGACACTCTTCCCCAATTTTTGCAAATGATAAGCAGAAGAAAGACCTGTGAAACCTGCGCCAATAATGACCACATCCGCCTCTTCATTTCCTTCAAGAAAATTCCCTTTTTCATAGCTGTTTGCAGTCGCTGCCCACAGTGAGAGAGTATCCATTCGATCCATCTTATCCATAGCTTGTTCTTCTCCTTATGTGACATGTATGTTACAATACCGTCAAGATTATTCTGACTATTCGAACTTCGTGGGTCTATCATATAACTTGAAGCTTCCTCCAAGTCAATAGCCATTTGAGAGATTTTTGAATTCATTTTCGTAAAAAAGTGGAATAACTCCACTTTCTTCAATAGGAGGGCCTCTATGAAAATTGGTACATTTGCAAAGCTTTTTCATGTTACGACTGATACCGTTCGCTATTACATTGAACTGGGATTATTAATAGCAGACAAAAAAAACACCCAGTATCAAATGAACCAATTGTGTCTCGACGACATGGCTTTTATTACTGAGCTGAAAAAGTTTCATTTTTCACTGATAGAAATTCAACAAATTTTATCTTATCAACGTGTCACAAACTTCTTGGACCATGAGGATATCGACTACTACAACAATTTGCTCATGGATAAAAAGAACCAGCTGACCGAGAAAAAAGAAGACATATCAAAAGCTATCCAATTGATTGAAAAAGCAGTGCAAACTAGCTCACCTTCATTCAAAGAAGAGAATTATACAGGGGTCCCACTTTCCTTTGTAAATCTACTCTATTGTCCGAAGTGCCACATTCCACTTGAAATGGAAGACGTAACGATTAAAAAAATCTACATACAAACGGGGTGTTTAACTTGTACCTGTGGATACGAGGCAGCTATCGAGGAAGGTATTATCATAACCTCGAACTTGTACGAGACGTCTCCTTATCCATCATATTTTTACGATAAGGAAACGATTAAAGAGATTAATCCCAAAATGATTAATTTATTTGAAAAAAGTAATTTTTGGTTTCAAAAAGTTCTGCAAAATATAGAATTGAAAAACAAATTAATTGTGGAAACAAATGTCGACGTTTTTGTGTCACTCCCCAAATATATCGACGTTCTCGAAACGAGTGCATCCTATGTATTCTGTGGTTATTCGCTTGCGATGCTCAAGAAGGTCAGAAAAAGAATTGAGCGTATAAATCCGAAGCTAAACGTCCTTTATATTCTTAATTCTGATTTAAATCTGCCATTGAAACCGCTTTGCATCGATGTTTTTGTAGATAGTTTTACAGTTGCTGATTTTTCACTGCTCAATCCGAAGTTCCCAATTCATGTTCTAAAAAACTGTTTCCATAGCAGTTCAACAATTGTTGGTGGGTACTCGTATTATGATAGCTCAGCTAAATCCTTGAAAAATATTTCAACTTTATATCCAAATTCCCACGATCGTATTTTGTATCCAAAATACTTGGAAGAAAATTTATCAGTCAACGAATTTCAAACCATGCATAGTGAAAATATCGGTTACTGTACAGATCCAGGTCCTTTTTTTGATTATCATAAAAAAGACGAAAAATTCCACATGTTAATGTATTTGGCTAGTAAAAAATAGAAAATAAAAAAGAGTCTGTATGAAAAATAGGCTAGTTCACTGATGAGACAGCTCCCCTTTTCTTGTCTAATCTAAAAAAATGGTAGCGCAGGATAAGCACCCGCGCTACCATTTTCAATTTAATCTATTTGCTATTACTTAAGTAAATTATAGGTAAGTGAAAACCACCGGCTTCTAACCCCACTTTCGGTAACTATCCTGCTTGATAGACGATTTCACCAACAATGATCGTCATGTGCACGGAGAGATCGGCGATACTGACATGATCTGCTTGCAGAATGCTTCCGTCCATTTTTTGCCTTACAGTTTAATAGGTAGTTTTCTACTTCAATTTTTCTAGTAAATATGAAATTAAAACCATTGCAGAAGTGGATTCAGCAAAATAAAAAGCCAAAGTAATCAGAATTCATCACTGTGACCTTTCCCCATTTACGAAATACCTAATTTAAGCCTGTTATCTTGGTTGAGTCCCCACAATTCGATAATTGGAACCCCACTTTTTGAACGATTGTTCAACTCTTCCCCTTCAGCCCATAAATATGGATAAATTAATATACCTTTGTCTCCTGAAATAAGACTAACTTCTTCTTTCCAATTATTCCAGCGAAAACTCTCATAAAACCCCATTATATTTCCACTTAATGACCAGTTTATAAATTCTGCATAACCCATCCCTAAATCTTCCCATTCTAACGTGTCTGGAGCTAAATAAAAGATATTGCCTGTTTCACCATCAAATGCCCCACCATTTAGAGCAAAAAAACCGCCGACTGCATCATCAGCAACTAGTAGTGAATCTTTTAAATAAAACAAAATTTCATTTTTGTAAGACTATTATATCGTACATCATTAAAACATTGGTCTTTTTTACTATCAAATATAACTGTTTAAAAAGTGTAATATAAAAAAGACTAGTGGAATATCCTAGTCTTTTGCTCTTTAATCACGAATTCTTCAAACTACCTGTGTCCTGTGAGAAGCTAGAAAATCGTTCAAGAAATTTAAGTTGGAACAACTGGTACTTATAAATCTAGTAGATTAATATATAAGTTCGGTTTTATATCCAATCATATTTATTAAGGTTCGGTAGTTAAACCACAAAGGGATAATTTGCGCCACACTCATGCGACAATTTTAATGAGAATGGGAGAGAATCCTAAAATTGTGAGTGAAAGATTGGGACATTCAAGAGTTGAAACAACTCTTGGTATTTACTCTCATTCAAATGAAGAAATGCAGAAAATAACAGCTGATCGATTTGATGTGAAATTTTTAAATTAGTAAGTATGTGAAATGTCTGTGCAGTTTTGGTGCAATGAATAATATTCATTACAAAATTTGGAAGTAACTGAAAACAAAGAAAAAGCCCAAACCCTTGATACACCTAGGTTTGAGCCTTCTAATTCGTATGATCCCAACTGGACTTGAACCAGCGACCCCTACCCTGTCAAGGTAGTAAAGTGAATTGGATTATAACAGATTAAATATGAAAAGCTTTATTAAACAGGCTGGAATTTAAGTTAATTAGGATTAATACAGTTAGAATTGGTGGTAGTATGATAGATTTTGCCACCAATTTGCCACCAGTATACTCCCAATTGACTCCGTATGGTACATTACTAATGTGCTGAATATAGACACATATTAAAGTTGTACTAATTCTCACTATATATACTAATTTGATTAAGAAAATCAATTAAAAGAAAATTTGTAAATTATAGTTCTTCATTCAGTCTCAAATAACATCTAAAATGAAAGATTTTACTAATTTCTCTCTCTTTTAATTAAAATATCGTCGTTTAAATAGTAAATTACTTATATTAAATAAATTTCTCTTTTTCTTTTTTATAAAATCAATTTATTTAAACTTAACCAACTATGTACTACAAATTCGCATAAAAAAAAATCGCCTATTAATAAACAGCGATTTAACTTAGTTATATTCTACCCACTCATTTTCTAACAGTTCTTTTTCTAATAAATCATCAACTTTATAAAATGAGATTCTGCTCTCAAGAATTGTTTTTGCTGTTAGATAAGGATTTTCTTTTAGTTGTAAATTTTGGGCTGCTCCCCAAAAATTTCTTCCTTTTTTTGAAACACTATGTGCTACATAATTTGCTAATGAACTAACATCAACTTCATTTTTAATCGCAACTCTTTGTACAGAAGCTTTTAAAAGACCAATTCTATTTTTTGATTCTTTAATACATTGTTCTAATAAGCTTTCACCATTTCCATCAAAAATTACATTATTAGCAAAATTATTTGCATCGATTTCTTCTTTATCATTATTACCCGATGTTAATACTTCATTAATATCAACTACATCTCTTTCTAATAACTCTGGTTCCTGTGTTGCATGCCAATATTCATGAAGTAAATCAAATAACCATTTTGATTTAGATTTGCTTTGTTGCTTTAAAACAATAATATTTTTCCCTTCGAATCTCCAACATGCACCATGGAAACCACCACGTAAATCCATTGGTAATATCGCTACACCTGAATCCCATATATAGTTGGCACACGTATCAAAAGTTAGATATCCATATTTTTCAATAACCTCTTCTCTGAACTGTTTAGGATCAGTAGTTAGCTTTTTTTTCGGTACATCTATAATTTCGCTGATTTTTTTTGAAATATGTTGTGAATACGCAGTGTATAAATAAAGCAATTCAGTATTAGTATTTTGCGGAACTTTATATCTTGCCGAAGTCATTTTCGAATAGTTAATTTCATTTCCTAACAATATTTGATTAAACTGATCACTAAATATCCTCTTTAAAGAAGTTATTAATTTTAAATATCCATAAAAAATATTTTCGTTTTCTACTAATTCATAGGGGATTAATTTATTGTACAGTTCACCTAATCTTTTCTGTAAGATTTTAGTTATTTGAATTGGTGATTTCAACAATATTTCATTTAATGACTGTTCTACAGAGATATTAAGAACATCCATTATTTGATTGATTAATTCTGGCGTTGAATCTGCAAATAATTCATCTTCTAAATCGGAATATTCATTTATATCCATTCCAATTTTTGATGATAACTCTTTTTCACTCAAACCCTTTGAAATTCTACTTCTAATAATCATTTTTGGCAAATCAATAGCATTTTCTAACTTAAATTGCACTGGATCACCATTTTTCAAATCTTCATACTCTTTAATTTGATTACTTAAGTTTTCTATTTCTCCAATTAAAGCTTTACGATAGATACTTTGTTTCATGGCTGACATTTCATTCAAAGATTCATCTTTATCACAATTCTCAAATGATGACTCTAATTGCTTGAGATTTTCTTTGGTAATTCCCAATTCAAAGTCATTTTTTATCAAATCAATCACCTCAAATTTATTTTTACTATACCTTTTGGTTCATCTGTTCTTTTATCTTTTTGAAAGTAGTCTAAAAATTTTGTTCCATTTGGATGAGCTTTTGCATTCATTGGAAAAAATTCACCTTCATAATATTTTTTTTGTACGTCTCGTCCATTAAGAGAAGAATCTAATAATAATGGATTTATTGACTCTATATTAACTTCATCTAAATCGTAAAGAGCATCAAAATCACCTGGATTACTTCTTTTTGTAACAAAACTACCGTCTACATAAATACAAGTACAACCCGCTTTATAGAATTCTTCAATCGCTTTTTCTAAACCCTTTAATTGCATTTTTCTTTTATAGTTTAATTCATATCTATTTTTAAATTCCTCCCATGAGGTGTTATGTATCCCAGGTGGCAACTTTCCGTTAGGCATAAAATCTGGGATCTGTGATGTCTGTTGAGTATTTAAAAAGTTGGTCCAATTTGTCATTAAAGTATCAACTCCAAAGTAAATATGGTAATTATTTACTATTTTATCACAAAATACTGTAATGTATATTCAAAAAATTTTATAAATTAAATATATTCTGATTCGACTTGAAATCTATAATTTTAGAGTTAAATAAATATTTTAAGAGTAACCTCTAATAAATAGATGCTCCTCTTAAAATTTTGTTCCAATTATATATTTAAAAGTTTCAAACATTCTTTTTCTAGTTCATCAATGTGTACTCTTCACTTTTATTATATTATTTTAATAATGATATTTCGACAATACTCATGGAAAAATAAAAACCGCCTATATTAGCGACTTCTAAATAATATTTAACTGCTTAAAGCCTTCTAAAATAAATGGCTTTTTATCTTCTGGTCAAACATATTTTCTTTCGTTTGAATTTAGTCGGTTATGTGTTTGTTTAGGTTTTAATCCAACAATCTCTTTCATATCTGCAATTCAACATGTAAAATATTGTATTTCTGTATTTAAATAATCGATTAAAGAAAGAACCACATCATTAAGTATTCAGGTAACAGTTTATTTTTATAAAATTACATCCTGCGACTTATGCTCTTTTTTTAGAATAAAATTCATTTTTAGAAGAAGCTTCCGCAATCCCATTGAAATCACAGGGGATCAAGCTAGAGCTAAATAATTATCCTTACTATCATCCTTATTACTTGTACAATTCTTTTCTCTACTTTTCAATTTTACTAGAAATAATCTCATTCTTCATTGCCCGCTCTTTGATTACCTCACCATTACTAACAATATAAATAAATACTTTCTCAAGTATAGAATGGAGATCCTCAAGATAAAATTCATCTGGATAAAAGTTTAAATTTTCAGTAAGGATAATGTACCTTTCTTCTCCGTTAAAACGCTCACTATAAAAATCAACTAAACCAAGATTATCAAACATTTTAACATTTAGTCGTCCATTTGCTCTTTCATATTCATTTACTATTTTATAATAATCTTTTGCTAATACTCTATTGCATGCATCTTCAGGAATGATATCTAATGAAATAATTTTCTTTGGTGGTTTCATCGAAATGTTCTTCTGACGATTGATTTGTTTTAATCTTTCCTCTTTTTTTATATCTAAATCAATTAATTGTGCGTTCATTTGATTTATTAAGGCACTATTGCGATTTTCCATATTTTCTTGCTGGTATTTATCTAATTTTTCAAGGGTTTCTGTGTATTGCTGATTAAAAGTTTTTTCAAGGAAAGTAGAAAGTTTTTCTAATTGCTTTTCTCTTTTTTTATACGCTTCATTGCGTAACTCTATAGATTGCTGCATAATTTCTTTCGTACACTCATACCTTACATCTTTATTTACACCAAAGTTATTACTTTTAAATTCATTAGAGAAAATCCAATATGGATCAATTACAATTACTTCTCCATTGATTCTTTTAGCTAAATGAATCAATTGATTATCTAATTCTCTGCCAGTACCATCAATTACACTCGAATGATAGATTTCAATGTGAAGTTTTTCAGGAACATCTCCAGTTACTTGGTATTGATGCCATGATTGTCCCTCAATTTCTCTTTTTATGATTCCAAGGCCAACATTAAATAATGGATGATCTTCATTAATAATCGGTAAGTCATCACTTTCATGTTCTAATGAATTTGTGAATCGATAACTCTCTCCTTGATAATCTGACAACTCAGGCATATAATCTCGGATAAATTTAGGTAGTCTTTCAATCCGCATTACTTTAGAATCTTGAGATTTTATCACTCGTACCCTTTTTTTCTCTAGAGCATAAGTTGTTAAATCTGAATATATACGTCTTGGTATTTTTTGAACGATCATATCATTTTTTTCACGTTTTAAAGTTGGTAAGTCTATTTGATCATCTATCAATCGTTCTTCTTGCATTAGTCGTAATAATTTTTTGTGCTCATCAGTTAAAGTTTTTTCCATTCCACTAATGATTTCATCTAAATGTTCACGGTTAACAATAGCTTGCTGCATTAATTCAGCCAGACTATCGAAATGGTCTTCTAACACTTCACCAATAAAATCGTATACTAAATCTGAGCCTAAATCAGATTTCATTTGCTCCATCTTATCCAAAAGTCTACTCATTACACTACCTTCACGTGTATTTTGAGCAACTAAATTAAACACAAACACTTCATTTTTTTGCCCAATACGGTGAATACGACCCATCCGTTGTTCCAGTTTGTTCGGATTCCATGGTATATCATAATTTATCATTTGATTACAAAATTGAAGGTTTATCGATTCCCCACCAGCATCTGTTGCAATCATAATTTGACATTCATTTCTAAACAATTCAACTTGCTTACGACGCTGATCCATTGAAAAACTTCCTACTATTTTTGCTACTTGCGGAACACGCTGTAAAAGTTTTTCTTCTAAGTACTTTAATGTATCTGCTGATTCAGTAAAAATAAGAATTTTCTCATTTAAATTAAGTAACCCATTTTGACCGAATAATGTCTCTTCTAACTCTTGATATTTCTTTTCTACTGCATAAAGCTTAATATAGCTTGCTTGTTCTATTAATTTCTTCAATTCAATTAACTCTTTTTTTAACTCTTTCGTATCAATCAAGTCAGTTGCATGTTCAATCTGAGCTTCAATATTTTCTTGCTCTATATTTCCTTCTTCTAAGTAATTTTCTGTCTCAATAGTTTTTAATTTTCTTACATATTTACTTCGTTCAGTTTCAGTTTGTTTGTATAATTTTAATAACCTTGTATATCTTCGTTTTAATGATAAATAAATAGCATCAATAGAAGAACTCAATCTTCGTTGCAAAAGCATCATAGCAAATGCAGTTGAATTACTACCATTATTCATAGCTCGATTAAAATGTTCACTAACATATTCAGTAACAGCTTCATACAGTGCTAATTCTTCATCTGTAAGTTTATATTGAATGGTTTTCGTAGTACGCTTTGGAAATATTGGAGTATTATCAAAGTTCCTTAGATTCTCTTTTAAACGACGAATGATAAAAGGATTTGTCTTTTCTTTTAAACTAGCATTTGATTTACTACTAGAGAAAATATCTTCATCAATAAGTTTCATTAAGTGTCTAAAGTTTTCTGTATCTCCTTTATGAGGAGTAGCTGTTAACAATAAGCAATGATTTGATTTACTCAATAATGATTCACCTAATTGATAAAGTTTCGTTCGAAATGTCTTCTTTTTAACTGTTCCATGTGTATAAGCAGCCATTTTATGAGCTTCATCAACGATAATAAAATCAAATTGTGCTTCTTGAATCAATACCTTTACATCATCTCTCATAGCCCAATACATCGAAGCTAAGCATAGTCGATTCTGTATAAATGGATTTTCCCCTCCATATTCTTTTAATGTAGATCGAGTGATAATATGAAAATTTTCTTCAAACTTTACTTCTAGTTCCTCTTGCCATTGTTTCAAAACAAGGGGTGGAACCAAAATTAATATTCTCTCTACACTTAATCTAGCTTTTAATTCTTTGATAATCATACCTGACATAATTGTTTTTCCAGCACCTGGGTCATCTGCTAATAAAAATCGCACTTGAGGTACTTGTAGCATTCGACCATATACAGCTTCAATCTGGTGAGGTAATGGTAATAGGTTTTGATTACCCAAAGCTCTTGTCTTTGAGTATTTTATTTCATTTTTCAACAATAAATAATGTAGGTATTTTTGTACGTCTATTGCATTAATATGGGAAATTTCTTTTTCTTGTTTTAATCGCTTAAATTCACTAATTTTATCTTTTTCTATCATAATTTCGTAGTATTGATTTGTTTCTTGTCCAATTGATTCTATGATGAAGTATTCAGCGAATTCTTCACATTTTTTTATTTCAACACTTTCAGGAAACTGAGAGCTTGAAACAATTTCACCAATCGTTAGCACGTTACCCCTCCTTAAAAGAAAACCTTATCCATAAAATGAATAAGGTTTAACTAATTTTACGTTCTACTACTAATTCGTTTACACCTTGACGATGGAAAATAAGTTCTGAATCTTGGCGAAGTTCAAATAAATTGAATTCATAAGAAAATGGAAATAGTAATATATGGTTCTGAATTGTATCCACTTGTATTGCTCTGTTCTTTAACACAAATAGAAGAATATGAACAATAAATACTTGGATTTGTGGATTACTTATCATTATTTTATCAGATAGACTATATGTTTTGTTTTTTTCAGGTTTAATGGCATCCCAAGCTTTCATACTCATCAAAACAGCACTTGTTGCAACTTCGACTCGTCTACGGTCACCATAACTTTCTTTAATACGTTTCCCGATGACATTACTTGATACTGTATCTTGAAGATATAATAATCGACCTATCTCACCAGCAACATCCTTAAAAAATGGATACGCTGCTAAAGTCATTCCCCAATGGACAACAAGTCGTTCTTCTTTTGTTAATTCAGGTAATAATGTGAGGATTTTATTTCTAACAGGTATAAGTTCCTCATCAATTAAATACCAGATTTTCATGAGCATTGTAATTGCATTTTTCCGAGATTTTGCTCCTGTAATATCATTTCTTAAAAATCCGTCTAAAAGTTCATACATTTCTTTTCGAGAAAATTTTTTTACATTTGTTGCAGTAAAATCTAAATGATGTAACAATACTTTTTGATCAAACCCAACAGGTTTTGTCATGTGTATTCTCTCCTTACTTTGGTTGTACTTTTATAAAAGGAACAATTGTTTCCTCAATACTAATACCACCATGACTGAATATTTCTTCACCTTTTGTTGTGAAAGATTCACCATATTTAGCTAATAATACATGATAATCTTTTGGTAATCCAATACCAGTCCAAGGAATACTGTTAATTTTATCTCTAGATGTTGTATACAACGTTTTATCATTATAAACACGTACACGTTCACCTCTCTGGTCAACAAGAACTCCTTCTGATATTCTCCCAATCCCTTTACATGTTGTATTACCATGATCTGAGGTTAAATAAATAGTAAAACCCGCTTTATGTAAATCCAATAATAAGTTAACTAGATATTGAGAGTCTAACCAAAGCTGAAGTTGAGATTCTAGTCCTTTTTCACCTAGAACTGCATTATGTATTAATTTATCTATGATATCTACAACGGCTCCGTAAACTTTAATAGAGGAACGTTTTAGAGCAAGAATATTATCTTTAATGTAGGTTTCTTTTCCTAATCCTTTTTGGTATGCAACATATTGTTTTAAAATCCCCTGATTATCCCAAAACTCCTTCCATTGTTTTTCTTCACTAGCTGTAGTGGATAGAGTATTAGAAAAAGACAGCGGAAGTTTTCCAGAAAAGATCGCTTGCCTTGAAATAGAGGTAATTGTAGGTACCCAAGCAAACACACCATTTTCTTCAAACGAAAAATTAAATTTCATTAAAGTTTGCTTAATCACTTTCCATTGAAAATAGCTCATTCCATCAAGTACGATTAAAGCAATTTTTTCATTATTATTTTTACTAGCACAAATTGCATGTGGTATATGATGAACCATTTTCGGTTTTGGAAATGGAGCTAAGCTGATTAATGTTTGATACTGTTCTAACATCCATCTGTGAAACGTTTCATTTACCTGAGATAGAAGTGATTGTGATAGGCCATCCTGATCTTTATCATTTAACTTTACTGAAATATTATTATATTCAGAAAGCAAATTAACAATGACAAGCCAATCTTTATAAGTGTTAATCACAAGTAAGTTTTCAATAATTTTAGAATGTAAAAACTCTAAACGTTGTCGAATCGAAGCGTCTTGATTAATTTCTATCCCATAAAGTGACCATTTTGGCAAAATATTAGCATTATTAAATTTTACTTTTGAAAGTGTTCCGTCTAGAAATAAATCGTTCATTAAACGACGGACATCATTATTTTCAAATGGATGTGCTACATATTTATGAGGAATTTCAAAAATTTTATTATTTGATATATCCGAATAATCATCAACAATTTGTTGCCATTGATCTTCAATATATTTATTAAAATATGAAGAACTATAAATCAGCTGTTTTAATGGCAAGATTGAGAAACCAGAAATACCTTTCCATATTTCATGAAGAAATTCTTTCACAACTAATGGTACTTCTATATTCCGATAATGCATTGATAATAATACTTTGAATAATTCAACTTCACTATCTACAATTTCAAAGGGTAATTTATACAATTTCTTAACAATAAACTCTAAAGTATGATAATCATTAGAAGAGCCTTGATACTGTTCATGGACAGTATACAAGGCATCTAACTCTTCACGATTCATTTTTCGGAGTATCGATGCAGAAAACTTTGGAAAAATAATCGCCATATTTATCGTTATTATAGCTGATGTAATAGTTAGGTCATAGGGAAAAATAACATCATCATTTGAATAAACAAGTAATTTTGTATCGTTCATTTCAAGTAATTCTTTTTCGTAAAAAAAACGAAAATATATACTATCTTCATATCGAACAACATCATAACCTAAATCAGAAACTAATTTTATAAGATTTTCATCATCCATGAGTAGATCTAAGTCACGTACGAATACTAAATGTTTGTCTAAATACTGGATTTTTTTAATTATTTCTTCACGCCAATTACTCATCTCATCACCTTTTATAACCCTAATCGAACACAAGCATTATCAAAATACATTAATAACTTATCATCTTCTTGAATTACACTTTCAGGTAATCGTTTTCCAATTTCCACAATTTTCTCAAAGTCTTTTTCACTATACGCTTTTTTGAAACCAACACGAATAGATTCTGTTCTAAATTGTTTTAACTTTTTCTTTCCCTTCGAATTTTCAAGTTCTACAACGTAACTTTCAAATTCACGTAATAATGATTTTTCACGAAGTTTTTCTAAGTCAGCTTGTTTATTTGGATCTGGAACATACCAACGATTAATTGATTTTTGAACAACAACTGGATCAGTTGCATCTAAACCACGTAAGTCTTTGTATGTTCTTCGTAAATAAGAAATGATTTGATCTGGCACTTGCCTTTCACCATCATATAGCAAGAAGTTTTGATTTAATAAATCATCTAATTCGGGTAATAACTCATGCTTTGCTATATGTTGAATTTCCTTCATAAAACTTGGATGAATATCTTGACGAGTTTGAGGTTTCTTTATCAACTGTTGACGTATCCACTCAATTGCACTATTTTCGTCAGATACGAATAAACTCATTTGTGCAAACTCTGACACTAATGTACGTTTTTTATCATACTCAGCAATTTGACTTTCTAAGAAAGCCATTCCATCTCGCATAGGAAAACGCTGTGAAATTCCCACTTGAAATTCTGCTGATGAAATTGGTACAGATATACCATTTTGAACATGATAAGCTACCATCCTGTCAAACAGGATACGTGGCGTTCGTTCAGAAATAATTTGTGCCTCACCTTTAATACCAATAAAAACTGGTAATTGTTCTAAGTGCTGATTTACAAAAGTCCATGCCGATTCAATTGTATTTTGTTCATTTTTTATTTTTTCTATATTTTCGAATTTTGGTTTATATGCTGATATTACTAAATCTTGTTTTACAGCGGTGGTGGAGGTAATAGCATTAAAACTACCTTGTTTTTTATCTAATACAGAAACATTTGCAATAACAAAACCTACTTTTTGAAGGGCTTCCTGTATCGCGTTCCATACTGTCGATTGCGAATTACTAAATTCAATGGTTATCCACTTACCATGTTTTAAAACACGGAAACAATTTAAAAATGATTTAGTCATTAACTCCTTATAGTCCTGGATATTTTTATTTTGTGACTTATTAATGATTGCTTCATCAATATTGTTAGTATATATATTTAGCCAAGCTTCCCATAAAAAATTCAATTCGGAATACATAAGGTTTGCACCAAACGGTGGGTCAATAAAAATATAATCAATACTATTATCTTTTAGGTTAAAGAAATGACTTGCACTTTGAGTAGTTACACAATATTGATTTTTTTCTTCAAATATTATTTTGGATATTGAAGATAATTTACTTTTTAAAGCATCAATTATCGGTCTTTCTCCAGTAATACTTGGTATATAATATGTACCACTTACAAAACCAAAAGCAAATAAGCCACCTTTATCTAATAATCTAGGTACATTTACTTTTACCATTTTATTAGAATAACTTAAACTACTTCTTAATGTATTTAATAACAAATTTTCATATTTGGTATTTTTAATTTTTTCAATAAACATTGCTATAACGTACAAATTTCGTCTAGTATACAATTGATGAACATACTTCAATCCAATTCGTATTGGTTCGATAGTTTTATCTCCATCTTTAAGTTCAACTAACGGATATGAATATTTAAAGTTCATTTCTTCAACCTTATTATATAATTTAAAATCATATTCATCAGGAATTTTATTATACCTACTCTTGCCATCAGAATAATTTATTAAAACTAATTTTTGAGCAGGTACTTTTATTATCTTATCTAAAGCTTTATCAAAAATAGTAATAAAAGTTCTATTTAGATCCTTTTTGATAACTTTTGAATGACAATTAGGACAAAACATTTCGTCTCTCATTATTTTTTTTTCTATATCTACTGCAATATCCCAATATAATAACTCCTTAGTACATTCGTTACAATTAAATACATCACTCCATACAGAATAATTTATATTATAGTACTTGTCGTCAACTTTTGTTTTAAACATCCATCCGATTTCTTCTTCGATTTGGTTTAATACTTCATTTCCAACTTTTAAAAAGTCATTTTTAGATTTAACTGATGCTAAATAACTATTTGTAATTAAAGTTGCTGTTGGAGAAATATCATTCAATATTACATTTCTCTTTCCTTTTTTGGTTATTATATCTCCACTTTTTGATTTAATATTTATGCCTTCAACAATAAAACCTAATTTTTCTATTTCTTCCTTATTGTCACATAAATTTGCGGCGACTCCAGTCATTCCTGTCCCAGAAAATATATCTAATATTAAATCTCCAGGTGAAGTATAGTGTAACATATACCTCATTATTGCTTTGTGAGGTACTTTTGTATGATAACTATGAGCATTATAAATTGGATCGCTCTTACCTTCACTTACATCTGCAGCAAATGGTTCCCTGTGATAATCCACATTTTCAGATCCACCATATTTGGCAACCTTTTCTTTTTCCCATTCATCAATAAAATCATTAATCCAAGGATTTGGACAAGCCGTGTAATAGGGAGGATCTGATAGTGCAATAATTTCTTCATCTTCACCTATTGGATATCCTTCAATTCCTTTTAATTCTGGCAGTTTCTCCCTTAATTCATCACGAAAATACTCCCTACGTTCATTATCATTGTTAAATTTTCTACCTAAGCAGACAACTGGACCGTTGTCTGCTTGGTTATTTTCATGAATTAACGTTAACTGTTCATTGTTTTTGCTCAATATCAATACCCCTCTTTCTCACTTTACTTCTTAACCATAATTCGTACACGACTGCTTTCGTTTGAACCGATTAATCCTTTTATTAGCATTTCAAAATTCCTTTTAACATCTTCGATTGAAATTGGATTACCATCTCCAAAAATTTTCACTAAATGTTCAATTTCAATAGGCTCTTTATGAATGCCTTTAAGAACAATATTGATAGCATTTACCAAATTAAGAGATATTGGCATTGAAAATGCTTTATTGGCAATAAATTCTTCCATTAATAGGTTTTGATCGCCTTGTAACAATCCAATACTTTCTTTAACGGTTGGGTCATTAAAGTTCGTTAACAATGTCTCAGTCCAAGAGTTTAGTAATTCTCCTAACTGATCTTCTAATTCAGAAAGTGAGATTTTAGTATTATTTTGTTCTTCTCTCGGATTAAATTTACAATTGGGACATGTTGGTGAATGTTGTAATTTCTCAGCTGTTAAACTGTAACAATCTTTAAGCGATTTAATACGGTACTGCCACTCTTCAAAGACCGAACTTGGTAAAAAATTAATTTTAGTTGATAATGTATTTAGAGCTGCATACCTCGAATCATTCAACAACTGACTTTTCTTTCGATTATCCGTTGCATTTAAACGAACATTTGCATGTATTGCCATGTAATGTACAATGTATTTATTTTTCAAAGTTTCTAATTCCTTGATCTCTTTATGACAGTCCTCACTGTTCTTCAATGAATAGCTTAAGTTGTCAAGAGCAATTTCAACTGAATCTACCCATTCTTGACTTGGTGAAACAATATATTTTGCTTTTATTAAATAATCTGCAACTTTAGTAAAATCATTAATTTTTTCTTGTAAAGTTTCTAACTTATTTACTAATTTTAGATGGCTGGCTTCATCTCCAATTCGAGATATATCATACTTTAAATTCACCATTTTTGCTCTTGAGTTATACACTTGAAGACCTTGTAAAAATTCATTTAAGCTTGTTAATTGTTTGATTTTTTCTTCTTTTTCCTCTGTTGTAAATAGTTGCCCATCCCAAATTTGGAATTTATTTTGTAAATTACTAATCATTTCAACTGTTTTTACTGTTGCTTTTGTTGCACTTGAGATAATCTGTTTGATTGTAAAATCTACTGCACCGGGATCATTAAATTCTGCTGCTGGTGCATCAAACATAGTTATTAATGCTTTAACAGCAGGTATATTTAATCCAGTTGGTTTTTTTATATGACTGAAATATGTTAGTTCATTTATAGGTAATCGAACAAACTCATTGAAATTCATGGCTTCGTAAGTCGTTCCATTTACAATAACAACAATTTCACCGCTTTGAACTAGTGCCCCTAATACTACTAATAATAGCTCAGGTTCCATCTTGAATTCACGTGTTAATCGTTGATCTTGTGTACCTTGAACAGTAGTAACTAACTCAATTAAGTCATTTTGATTTAATACTTGACCATGCTCTTTTTTATTTAGAAGATCTAAAACCCATTTTGCGTAGCCGGATGTAGTAGTATTGATATTACCATTTTTGTCCAGTAGAATTAATCCATAAAGTATTGCTTCACCTTGATTTGTCCTTTTTCCATTAATATAATCTAAAGCATCTTTTACATAAGTATGTAAGCTACTTTTTGTTAGAAATGTTTTATCTAGTTTTCTAAATGATGGATAATCACTATACTTAACTTCAAACCATTGTGATAATAAACTTTCAACTACAACGTCAATTGTCCCCATTAATGTATCAGTATCATTGATGAATAGTCGGTGTTCTATCACATCTTCTTTTTTCCCACAATATGTAATTTCGAATGCATCTTCAAAATTATCTTTTAACCATTTTACTAACTTCTTTAAATACTCATCTTTTTTTGGTTTATACAGATGTTTATTTGTAGTCGTGTCATTATACATAACACTTGCTCCACCATACAAACGTAAAAGTTTTATAAAGTCATCGTTTTTCCTTTTCAGTCTGAAGAATACTTCATCTTCTTTTTCTTCGTCTTTAAATTTTGGTTCTTCAAATGGTTGAAGCATATATATATAAAAGTCTCGTTCAGGTTGTGCTGTAGATCGTTCATTTGGTGCACCAAAAAATAGATACCCTTGACGTTTAACCCGATGACTTTCCCATGGAATTTCATGCAACCAAATTTTGTAGTTTGAAACATACGCTGAATCTGCTACTTCAGTAGATTGTTTTAACACTTCAAAATAAAAACTATCAAGTAAATTATCTGTTAATCCTTCTCCACGTTGTAGGATTAAATCGTCAACGGCTGTTACTTTTTGGATGTCAATATAGTATTGGCCATTGTCTTTATTTAAAGAAATAAATTGGTAACTTGCAGCCATCATTAATTCTTTCATTGCAGCATCAATCATAGTAGTTAAAAATTCTGCAGCCTCTTCATCCATTTCTAAAAGCATTGGATTACTTACAAATAATTTATCTCTAAGTAGTTCCGAAGTTAAACCAATTGGTGTTTTTAAATCATCGGTTGTTAAACGATAAACTGCTAGTGCATTAACTAATTGGTTTGCCATATTTTTATACTGACGCTTAACACTGTTTTGAATGCAACCTTTTAAAATTTCCACCTTGTTCATAACAAGTTTTACATTATCTTTTGAGCGAAGTGACGAATCTTCTTCAATATATTGCCAATAACGATCAAATGATACAATTCCTGTTGCTTCTTCAGGCACTTCTGCTTGCAACAATTTTTTTATTTCTTTACTGATGGTTTGTAGTACTACACGTTTTTCAGCAATATTCACCTTTTCGAAGGTTTCTAAATATGCTGGGTGAATCGGATATAGTTCGACATAAGTTTCCATATCCTCACTTAAACCATTGTATAATTTATTAAACTTACTTAAATGTTCACGTACTAATGCTTTTTGCTCTTCATTCTTTTTTAACAAACGTTCAGAAACTACAAATGCAATATCTTCTCTAACAATTCTTACTTCATTAAAACGCTGCTTTACACGATTTAATGAATCTGCTACGAAACTAAATTTGGGATTTTCGAATAGCATCTCTTGAACACCTGAAATAAAACGAAATCGTGATTTACCACACACCTCACCAATTTCACGTAAGAAGCCTAAATCAAGAGTCAATTCTTGTTCTTTACGTCCACGTAAATAATCTAATAATTCATCAATAACTAAAAGTAAACCTTTACCCGGATATTGTTCTTCAAATAAATCCATCATTTCGAAGAACATTTCTTTGTTATTTGTAACTTCATTGGCATTTGGGAAAGTAAAATCTATTCCTATAGCTGCTAAGCCACGTTCCAATTCTTTACAAACAATATCACGCAAAGGCATAGTAACTGCCCCAAATTCTGCACGGATAACTTTAAATTTACCTTCGATTTCTTTTGCTTTTTCTGCTACTTTATTATTTTTAAGATGCTTACTAGCACCTTCAATTTCAGCAATTGTTGAAATGACACTCATCAAATGCGATTTACCTGTACCATAGTTACCAACAATTAGCATTCCTTTATTGTCAACCCATCGATCAAACTGTATATTCTCAATAATTTCATTTGTAATTTTATCTGCCATACTTTCAGAAATTACATATGTATTTAATAAAGTGATTGCATTATCTTTATCATTTGCATCTTTTAGCTGAACTACTGATTCAACTGCCTCAAATTTAATTAAATCTGCATAACGCAACATTTGTCTTCTCTCCTTTTAACTAATTACTTTGCCTTCAAAATTGGAACAAGTGAAATACTCTGGATGACTTTGTTCAGCATAAATTAATTCACCATTTTCATATTTTCCTGGCCAAACTACAACTAACTGATGCTGTTTACTAATGTTTTCCATCAATCGTACTGGATTTGTTTGTAGGCTGGTATCAAAAAGAACATTAATTCTGTCTAAAACATAGATTTTTTCTTTATCAATAAAAACTTTTCGCAAAAATTCATCAACAAATAAACTATATTGTTTTTTGGAAATTGTTAAGAGTAACTCACTTAATAAAAGATTCACATTAACAACTTGAATTTCTTTATTTTCTTTTAAAATCTTATTGTGTAATAAATTATCGTTACAAAGAAATAGCAATTTATGATATTGATACTTTAAATTACTTATTTCTTGATTCAAATCATCAAAATTCATAGAGATTACACCCTTTTTAAAAATAAGTCATTTTAAATAAATTCCGCATACAGGTCAAATATCGTGTTTTAATAATAATTAAATGATCTTAACACGCATTTTTAACAATTATTAGATTAATATAATTTTTGTATGCTCACAATAAATATTTCATACTTAAACAAAATATTAATATTAATTCTATTTTTATTTCTATCGTTTCATTATAACTTAATTCTTTATCAAAAATTTGAATACGTTTAAAATACATTTAAAAATGAAATAATGAATTTACCTAAAAGTAATTAATTATGGATAAAAAATAGGTAGCTTTTGCTACCTATTTACAAATTAATATTTAAAAAACGCCACCTCTTCAAAATCAAGTAGTTGAGTAATTGTTCTACGATCCAAAAGATGGTTATTCCATTCGCATGATGTTTCAGACACATATGAACAAGCATGACAAGCTGCACCGTTTATAGATGTTTGCAATTCAAAATCTCCATCCGAACAATGTGGATCAGATGAACAATGTTCAAATTGCTCTATTGCTCTTAGAAAAATAGGAAATAACTTTTCAGGTTTCGATAGTTCAATCAAACCACCTAAACTTCCTTCAGAATCAGACGAGGCTGTATAAATTAAAACTCCCATCATATCTGGTCCACAATAAAGTCTTTCTCTTAAAGAAGTAGTCGAATAGCCCGAATGTGCTGCAAATTCTTTAATTAGCATATGAGAAAAAGTATGAATCAGTATATCTTTGGGTGATAATTCTCTTTGATGGTATCCCAGTTCTTCTCTCATGAAGTTATATTTCTTTATTATTTTCCCCAATTCATTTTTTACAAAACTGTTTGTTTGCCATTTATTTATGGCTTTAGGATTAAACTCAAAAAATATTCCTTCTCCATGAACTAGAACACCAGGTAACCAATTTTGTCTATCTTTCATGATCGGAAGGCCATCTATCGCTTCTTCAAAAAATGGATCTGGGTATTGTAAGCGTGAAAATCCATTTAATACTCTTACTTCACGCAAACGATCTACTCTAACAATCGATTTAAAATACTGTTGTAACTCTTCGTGGAGTGACATTTTTTTACTTACAAATCCTGTTTCATCTTCATCATTTATATCACCTATAATTAAAGTCGACCATTCTTGTTTACGAATTGAATCAAACGTTACAACTTCTTCATTCTTAAAAAAATTTATAATTCTTTCAAACTCTGTTTCTGATCTTCCTAAAGCCTGACAAATTAAGGTCCTCTTTGCATTTTCATCAAAACCAGGAATTTCTAACAAATTAGTTATAACATCTCTTTTACTGTCAACAATATACATGAGCTCATCGTTTTGTGAAGCAGTTAATGGAATTGATAAGACACTTGTAATAACCGGCGTATAAATATTTGATGCTCCTCTTAGGCTAGTCTTCATTTTTTCTGAACATTTCTCTTTGTCATTTAACCAAGGGCGTTCTCCAGTACAATGAGTGATATATCTTTCTATTTCTTCAGCTTTCATGATTTGCGATAGAGTATTTCTTTCTCCACATTTTACGCATGTTACTACAATATCTGATAATGATCCTGCAGCACCTTTTGATTTGTATTTTAATATTGGTTTTTCCTTAGAACATTTTTTACCTTTATGAGCCCATTCTATCCATGGAAAATCACTTATGTGGCCTTTTTCGCAAACTGTAATAAATCGAGAAGGATATAACTTCACATTCTTGTCTTCATTTTTCTTACAATAAAAACATTCTTTACTAGCAAATGAATCCATCATTCCGCAAGAAGGACAAATTCTCCATTTAGGAAATGGTCTTGCTCCAACTTTTATACGATCCTCTTCTTCACTTATTAATTTAATAAAGTCAATGTTTAACATTCTTTCTAACCTTGGTTCATGAAATCGATTTTCTCTTGGAATAGCCCATTCATCAGCTGCTGAAATCATCACACTATCTTCTAATAAATCGACAATTGCTCCTGGTCCATGATAGTGAAGTAATTGAGTCGGTCGAAGTTTTCCTATTTCTTTTTTACTCATAGTCTTTCACCTCAATAACTTTAATCTCTCCTTCTACGTTTCGAAGTGAATTTAAAGTTGGTCTAGCAAATCTATAATTAGTTTTCTCTTTAAAACCTCTTAACAAATGCTTTACTCTTCCATGTTTAACATCCTGTCGGTAGCTTAGTTTTTCTTCAACACTAGCCCGTTCTTCCCACCATGTATAGATTTTCTCCACTTCATTTCTTATTTCCTCAAATTCAACTTCACTTGTCGAAGTGGCTCTTTTGGAAATAAATTCAAGTATTTCTTCTGTGATGCTTGTTTGAGAAAATTCTTTTGCTCCATTTTCTTTTCGAAGAGCAAAATCTGTTTGTCGTATCATTCCAACAACAAGACCTGTAAGACCTCTTTCTAAGCTTCCTTTAGCAAATGATGTCACACTTGTTGGTTCTACAAACCGATACATTGCCTGGTGAAATGACTTAAAACGTTCAAAGTGTGATAAATCTCTTGCTCTCATTGAATTAAATAAAGTAACAACTAATCCAGGATAACTTCTTCCTACTCGACTGGTTGCTTGAATATATTCAGAAGCAGTCTTTGGCTGACTATGCATAACCATCAACCCTAAACGATCAATGTCTACACCAACAGAAATCATATTTGTTGCTAATACTACATCTAATCCGTTTTCATCATATTTCCGCTCAATAGCACTTAATACTTGAGGAATTTCTGCTGCTTTTTTTCGAGAGGTTAATTCCTCTGAAACTAATTGATCTTCTTTTTGATTTTGTCCTCTTAATAGTTTTATCCGAATTGGTATTTCATCTTTTAATTTAGTAGATGTTCCTGATAATTCTTTCACAGTATTAAAATATCCAAGGACTGTCCAATACGGATCGATTGAATCATCCTTATCTTCTAATTTACGAATTATGGATAATAATGCAGCATAAACGTGAACTGTATGGATTGCACCACTTACTCCTGGTGAACATACTCCTAAATAAAAACGTCCAGGTTTTTTATCTAATGGAACTTGATATGAAAAATAATTATCTCTAGCATCTGTTACAGACAAAGGAAATTGAGACACTTTCCTTCCAAATAATCTTTTAACCTGTTCTTCTGCACCACGAATCGTTGCTGTTGATGCAATAATTTTTGGTCCTACTCTATTATTTTGGCATAGATAATCAACTGCCACTTCATACAAGCCAGTTAAAGAACCTAAAGGTCCACTTATTAAGTGAAGCTCATCTTGAATAATTAATTCAGGTGGAATCAAATGATCTATTTCTTCGGTATTAATTTTCTGTTTATTAATCAAATGATAGCTCTTATATTCCAAGTCATTTACAAAACCTTCAATTGGACTATAGTGTGTTTTCCATCCAAACAATTCACAGAAACGTTTGTTCCAAGCTATTTGAGCAATTTTATCTACCGTACCAATTAGAATAGTTGGTACTTGATTATATATAACCTCATCCACAGTAAACGCTGGAATACCACCATTACTAGCATAATAACACTCTGGATTACTACATGTTATTTTTTGTTTATGATCTTCAAAATGATAATTATGTGCTGTTAGAGGATTACCACACCACGGACAATTTTCTAATTGCATTGGATTTCCCTCGGTTACTTCATTCCCATCTAAAATTTGTTGAATTTTGTCCTTAGCTTCTACAATTTTATTTGGAGTAGATGCTTGACCAATCCACAATCCAATAGAGAATGGTTCAATTCCCCATGTTAATGCATCCTTCTGACGAATAAATTCAGCTGCACATACCATAGCTGTTGCTCGTTGAAATTGTTGCGTTGTCAGTAATCTTAGCGTATATCGCATCATTACAGTTATCCCAGCATAAGTTTCACGACGATGTGAAACACCATTTAATCTTCTTAACCCTATTAAGAAAGCAGAAATACCTAAATATGCTTCAGTTTTTCCTCCTCCAGTTGGAAACCATAATAAATCAACTAAATCTCGATCATTATGATGTGGATTACTGATACCGTCGATATTCATAATAATAAATGCTAACTGAAAAAGTCTCCAAGTCCCAGTGTACACCGGTTGAATTCTTTCTTCAGTAGATCGATATCTTAATGCTACTTTCGATTGTGCCTGCTGTATTGCCATTACTCTATTAGCAAATTGAAATGCCTTAAAATTTCTTTCATTCGAAACAATAGAATTGATACCACTTTCAATTCTTCCAATAATAACCTTGACCTTCAATAAATAATCATTAACTACTTCATGTAAATGAGGAGATATACCTTCAAACTTGGCATACTCAGAAGTTACCCATTCTGTATAAGAATCAACAATTTTGCTTAAATTAGTTTTAAGATCTTGCTTTGACATTTTCGCTATACTCATCATTGATGTATCCAATCCATCAATTACTTTATGTTCTACTATTGGTACTTCAGCAGTAGGTAACCATGTAGTTTCTAATAAACATAACTTATCCTCGAATTTATAATCTACACCAACACCATGTCCGATTGCATACTCATTTACATGACGATATAGTAATTCATCCTCCAAATTACTTTGATCCGCTCTCGATACAAATTTTAAAATCGCATTGTCTTGAAACTTTATTGATATTTTTGTTTGGAACATAATTTCACTTTGAAGTGGATATGAATTGCGCTTGTATCCATTTAAAAGATAAAAACTAACATGAAAAACTCCATCTCTTTCTTTAACTTTACATCGTAATAATCCAGGTTCTTCTAACTGCCACTCTTTTGTTTCTGGAATGATATTATTTAATTGAAATGTAATTGGTTTTCTTTCATAATCCTCATCATACATTCCCCATGAAATTGTAATATTAATAGGAACTAATTTATTCAATCGAAAACTAAATCCCATTGACGATGCTCGAAAAGGATTACGATTTGCAATAAATTCATCTACTTTCTCTGTATCTAATATTTCATTCGTTTGAATTTCATAATCTTCTTCGTTTACTACTTCAACAGTTGAACCAAAAGGAACCAATTTCCCCGTTAGATAGAGTGCATTAGGTGTTTTTTTACTACTTAATATTTCTTTTTCCTCTATTGGTCCAATTAAAATCGATTCAAGATTACTGATTAAGTCTTTTCTTCGTTCTAAATAAGGATCTAATTTATTCAGTATTTTATCCATTATTCATACTCCTTAATTTACTAATCGTTGTATCTATTGTACTATGAAACAATTCATTTTTTCGGGTTATCAAAAAATAAAAAGGCTCTATAAAATCAGATCCTTTTTAATTTCATATTTCCCTTATTCTATAACATAATAATTGCCTTGAATCGTTTCCATTTCCTACGATAATATTTATTGATAAATTCATTTTCGAGCTATATTTGGTAAATCAGTTAAATCTAAATGACCACCATTATTTACTATTGAATTTCTGTAATACAATAAATTTCAAAATATTTGTTTGCATTATGTAATTGATATTGAGATAAGAGAATGGCCACTAATTGAAAAAGGAGCCGAGGCAATCTCAGCTCCTTTTGTTATTCAACAATCGCATGCTTAGCAATTCGTTTCATTGTAAATGAGTAATTTTTTTATATTTTGGCTCTATTAAAAAAGATTGTTTATTTCAAAATGTTATGGTAAAAAATGCTATAATTATGTCACATAAGATAACTACTGTGTAAAAGGATTATGATAAATTGGGCTATTCAATTTTTGTTGATCTCCATTAAGTCAACCTGTAATAAATATAAACATTAGTTAATTTTAGGAGGAAATGAGCATGAATTTAAGTTCTATAGAAGAACGTCGAATTAGGCATAATGAGATAAAACAAGTGACTGCCGCGCTGTATGAAGCAAAGGTTAAGGATTATGAAATTCTGCGCGTTTTGATGAAGATATGTAATATTAACCGAGAGAGCGCAATGTCTATGCTCCAATTTGAGAAAATTATATGGTATCCTTGTCGAGAATTGACTCAATACTTAATTTTGGAAAAGGGCTTTGACGCCCATGATGCGAATGTGTTTACTTATAACATCGCGAAGCCTAGACTAGAAAGTAATACTGAATTAAGAAAATTATCCCCAGCTAAATTGTTTGACGCTATTAATAAGGATAATAAATAGTGTAGGAAAACTAATGGAAAGAATAGAGCGAAGCGAAATAAACCCTCTAATATTATTAGAAGGTTTATTTTTTTTAATGGGCAAATATCAACAATTTACTTTAACAGAGCCTATATTTTAAAAATATCAAGATTGAATTTTTAAAGTCATTTTTAAATTTCTTAATTTTCCATATTCTCTAAAATAATTTCTTTTACACGAATAATAATACGTTGGTACTCTTCTTTTTGATTTTCATTTAGTAATTCTTTATTTGCTTCTAAACAATATTTAACTTTTAATGCCTCAATGAATTCCTTATGGTTGTTTTCAATTAGCAAGCTACAAATACTCTTAATTAATTCAACTTGATTATCTTTTATTTCTATCTTAGGTAGCTTTTTATATATTTTATTTAAACGCTGTTTTAAGATCATATTTCGCCTAATCTCTTTTCTATTTCATTGATTCGATCATCCAGCTCCCCTACTTCCATAGCTTTAATAATACTATTTGATAATGTAGCTATGACTCTTGCACGCTCAATACTAGAAGGTTCTTTTTTCATCAATTCATTTATTACCCTAGCTAATAATCTTCTAACATCTTGAGGTTTATTTAATCGTATATTACTTTTTGGATCAAACAAAATAGACTCCCTCCTAAATTCTTGATACAAAAGGGCTTAGACTGATTTTTTAATAGCAAAATGTACAAAAACATAGCATATATTTTACATTTATCAAACATTTACCCCAATTACCCCATGTTAGCTCTAATTTAAAAAAAGGGGTAATTGGGGTATTCATTAATCTTTTAAAAATAAAGGTGACACCTTAATAGTTCCTTTATTACCTGATAAACCATCTTTATAGAATTTAATATATTTGTGCTCCTCTAGAACTACTAAAAGTTGTTTAAGATAATCACTATTAAATTTAGTTTTTGTATCCTGCTGTATTCTTCTATAACTAATTTCATTTAATTGATATGACTTTATTTTTTTTAATAAATATTTTACATCGTTTATTTTTAGATCCATTTTCATTTCTTTAAAGGCATTTATTGCATGTCCATAAAAGTAGTATGCTAACTCTATTGTATTCATTATTATATCCGAATCAATTTCTATTAATATATCTTCACAAGTAATTTCAGCATTACTATTTACTTCTAAAATTTTGGTAATATGAAGCAATCCAGCTATACGTACTAGTTGACCTGCTAATTTTCCACCCCAATGTTCAATATCAGATAGTTTCCCGTCTTCCCTAAGTGCTAATTCTATCTTTTCTTCAAACTCTTTAAATTTTGCATTTGCTTGATTGCTAAATTTAAGAACAATTTCCTTATCTACATTAAATCTCAATATTTTATATATATTTTCATAATATATATTTTTCATATCTTTATTTAAAGATTTAGGTCTTACTCTCCTGTATCCAATTAATGATTTTGGCATAGAAAATAAAAATCTACCTAATAAACCTCTTTTAATAAAAGTTGTTGGTAATCCCATTATTACATCTGGCTGAATAAATAGACCAATAGTAAGAGCTGGATTATTTAATGTCTCCGTACGTCCCATTCTATCTACTGCACAATAATCACCACTATAACTTTTTAGGTATATTTCTAAATTTGGTTTTGAATTTTTAGAATATCTTCCGGCAATATTGTCAAATATACCTCCTTCTGCAGATAAAATTGCCATTTTCTCATTGTTCTCTACTAATAAACTAACTAACTTTTCTGAAGTAACATCATCTGTTATTAAACGTTGTGTAATGTTCACTTCTTTTGATTCGATTTCCTCATTTAGGATTATTAACTCTTCAAGAATTTCGCTATCACCATTTTTAGAATATTCATTTTCTAATCGGTCTTTTCTTTTTATTAAAGCCCCTTTTTCAGTACTTTGTTTTAAAATTAATTTTTTATTATTTTCTCTGATTTCTTTCTCAAATAATAAAAGTGGTTCTTGCATTAAAGTAAAGACAGCACTTTTTCTATTAGCTGGAGATAGAATAACTACCATAAATAAATTAACGGGTTCGTACCAATCTCCATGCGGATTGATTTTTATTTTTTTAGCACAAGCTGTTGAAATTATTGATAGAGCAATCATGGCAGCCGCATCAACTGGAGTTTGAGTTGTTTCTGCTACAGATTCAATAAATTCTTTTATCCAATTAGGAAATATTTTGATTGGAAAACTCGGCACATCATAATTTTCAAATTGTACTGGTTCTTCCCATACATCATTTGACATATTTTCAATTTGTTGACTAGAAAGTATATCTTCATTAATAAAATCTTCTTTACTAAAATAATTTTGAAGATCATTTAGATCAAAGTTCATTTATATATTTTTCCTTCTAAAATATTTTCCAGATGATATTAACGCATCAAATTGATCAATTGAATTTATACTTAATAAACCCTCCAACCAATAATTAATTAATTCTCTATGATGATATAGACTTCCAATTTTTTCAAAGTCTTTAATTGTAGTAATTGAAAATAACTTATTATTTATTAATCTTAATAAATCGGAAAGTATATTTATTCTATTATCAATTTTTTCTTTGAAATTTTTTTAAAATAATTTATTAAAATCATTATTTTTCGATCTATTACTAATAGAAATATTTAAATTACTACTACTACAATTTAAAATTCCTAGGTCTTTTATTAAAATTTTTAAAGTAAGACTTATATTTACATTTAATGCAAGCGATACCAGATCAATTACATCTCCAGATTTCCCTTTATTACATCCTGCCCAACAACGAAACGTATTTGTATCATTATATATAGTAAAGCTTGGATTTCTATCCTTATGAAAAGGACATCTAATATTAAATTGTTTTTTGTTGATGCTGTTATTATTTATTTGGGTATTTGTATATTTTTCTAAAGCTTTTATTATTGTTAATTCAGCTTTTATTATGTCAAATATCATCATTCTCCTTACTCCTTATAATTATGGTTTTGGTTTTCTTGTTTACATATCCATTCGTCTATTGATGAGACTCGAAATAATATTCTTTTCCCTACTTTAATGTATGGAATTTTCTTTTCTCTAACTAGTTTATAAATCGAATCTATTGAAACTCCTAAATAACTTGCAACTTCTTGTGCACATAATGTGAGCCTAAGCAATTTGATCACCCAATTTCTTTAATTATTTCTTTAATTCTTTTTTTTACATCATCATGCAGTTCGTGTCTTAGCATTCTGCAGAACTGACTTTCACTTACACCATAGATCTCTGCAATTTGCCATTGAAACAAATTAGATTTTTTAATTGCTAATTTCATTTCTTTATTATTCATTTTTATCACCTCCTTTCAGGCACTTGTAAATGCTATTGATATTGTTGTATTATATTATTGTCTACCTTTTAATATTTAAATAGTGGAAAAAACGGTGGACAAAAATAATTCAGGAGGGATAAAATGAAAAAAAAACTCTATGGTATCGATACTAAATTTACACAAAATGTATATGAGTTAATTTTTGAAGAGTCAGATGGTGATTATTTTGCAATTTCTAATGGAAAAATTCATAAGAGTTATGATGTTTATTACGAGGAGACTTGGATGAAAAAAAGAGGTTTAATCCAGGACATACACTTTACTTGTAATAAAAGAACGAAACAAAATGAAAAGATTCTATTTCAACAATTTGTTGAAAAATGGGGTTTTATTAATAATGATCTTAAGCAGTCCATGAATACATTCTGGATCGAAATTGAAAAATTTAATATTTTAATCGCAAGATATGCTCAAGTGATAAATAAAGAATTATCTAACTTAAAAGATTGGATTATATTAAGTTCTCCAAGAAATCAAATTACTAGAACTATTGATGGAAAAGAATATTATATTGAAAATGAAGAAACTTTATCTGCCAAAAGAGGTACTAAATCCCGCGTATTTTTTAAATGCTCGTCGTTTAATGTAGATGTAATAGAGTTCGAAACAGATATAAGCGAGTTTTTAAAAAATGAAACCGCAAGCTATCAACTATTCGGTTTTTTGTATCTAACTACCATACTTTATAAACAAGATTTAAATCTTGTTGTTAGACCGGATAAAATTCATGTTGAGCAAATAAATGCCTTTAGAAGTATAGAGGAATTAACAATTGAACCTATTCTTGAAGTTAAAAATATGAAAGAAGCAATATACGTATTATTACTAATGTTGATTACAAAAAAGCAAGAAGTATGTAAAGCATGTCTATCTCCTTTTACTCCTGCTAGAGTTAATAATATATATTGCAGTTCAACATGTATTAATTTTGCTAAAAAAAAGCGATATAGAGAAAGGAAAGCTAATAATGGCTTATATTGAAAAAAGAGGAAACAACTCATATAGATTAGTTGTAGATGTAGGTTTTAATTCATTAGGTAAAAGAATAAGAAAAACAAAAACTATAACTTGTAAAAATAAATCTGAAGCAAAAAAGGAATTAGCAATATTTCAAACTGAAATTGAGGCAGGTGCATATATCTCTCCTCAGAAAATGACATTTGAATACTTTATCGAAGAATGGAAAGAAAAATATGCAAGAAAACAACTATCCCCAAGTACTTATGAAACCTATATGATATATATTTCAAATCGCATAACTCCAGTATTTGGACATATGAAATTGGATCAAATCAATACATTACTCATCCTTGATTTTTTAGATAATTTGCAAAATGATGGAATGAGGGAGGATGGTAAATCGGGGAAGCTTTCTTCTGCAACAATCCAATACTACCATAGAATATTAAAAAACATATTTACTCGTGCAGTAGAATGGAAGATATTAAAAGTTAATCCAGTAAGCGGAATTAAAAAACCAAAAGTAATCGTAAATAAAAAAGCAGTTTATGATGAAAGTCAAGTTCAAATTCTATTAGAAAAATTAAACAAAGAAGAACTGAAATGGAAGATGATTGTAACACTTGCAATTACAACAGGAATCAGACGAGGTGAACTACTTGCATTAGAGTGGGAGCATGTTGATTTTGAACAAGGAAAATTAATGGTTCAACAATCATTATCTTATACAAAAAATGAAGGACATATTTTTAAGGAAACAAAAACAAAAAGCTCAAATAGATCTATATCTTTACCAAAACCTATTCTTGATCAACTTAAAAAATATAGACAATTAAAAATAAAAGAAAAATTGTCTATTGGTGATAAATGGAATGGTGGAAATAAATCCTTGATCTTTTCTACATGGGACGGATTACCTATGCATCCTTCAAGTGTATCGTCATGGTGGAGAAAACGATTGAGATTATATAATTTGCCATCAATTACTTTTCATGATTTACGTCATACTTCAGCAACGTTATTAATAAATCAAGGTGTCCACATGAAAGTAATTAGTGATCGACTTGGTCACTCTAAAATTAGTACAACAATGGACTTATATGGTCATACACTTGAGAGCGCTGATGAAAAAGCGGCAGCACAATTTAATATGTATTTTGAAAAACAAAAAAATAGCTAACATAATTATGTAATTTTGAATAAACAAAAGATAAATTAATATTTTTGCCACCAATATGCCACCAATTCACCTGTACTACTTCAAACTTAAATTTCTGTTATATAAAAAAAACCTTGAAATGAATAGCATTTCAAGGCTCTGTACTAATGATCCCAACTGGACTTGAACCAGCGACCCCTACCCTGTCAAGGTAGTGCTCTCCCAGCTGAGCTATGGAATCGTAATATATAGTGAGATTAAATCACTATGTTAAACTCTATTATACTGTTTTACCTCGTTCACTTCAACCAATTTTTAACAATAAATTCTGAATATAAATGCTATTGAATAGATTTAATCAGCCATTCATCTATTCGATTTTGCTTCTAAGTTACTAATTGTGTGCATTAAATCTTTCCATCTCATATCGTGGTCACTTGGGATATTACTTAAGAGAATGCTACCAATTACAATTGTTAAGAATAATAGTAGGACACCAATTCCAAAGACAACTGTTTGCACATGATAGTTTTTAACGATTTTCATCATTCTGTTTTTCATAGGCCTCTCTCCTGTTAGTTAAATATTAATATTCCTTAGTGTTAGAATTAAACACTCTTTTACTATTAATATTTGCCAGTTTGCCTATTATGTAATCAAAATAATTTTGTAATCGTTAATTATTATCTATCTTAGTAGCTAATACAGTGATCATCTTCATTATTATAAAAACGTTTAATTCTTTTAATTTTAGAGTTTCCGTTGTACCTTTTTATTATCTCAAATCAATTCTATGTATCTAGAACTAACATTAACACGAACGCTTATTTTGTTAGCTCTTTTTCCTGAACACCGAGTAATCAGAAGTTGTATTTTTGTTTTCCTTTGATTCTGTTGGAGTTTCGGACATTTTTTTCTTACTATTTCTAGTTCTTTTAGTATTCTTCTTACTTTCTAATGCCTGTTTATCTTCCTCATTTTGTTCAGATTTCACTCTTAGTAACTCTTTTTGCTCAGAATAGACGGATATGATTGAACCGCCAGCTTGAATCCAGCTGCCGCTATACTTTAGTAGTAATGCTAGCTCTTCGTATTCCTTAACTAATGGATTTGTTTCAGTTTCTTCTTCATATTGTTGAAGTACATCAAAAATTACGCCATCTGCTAAATCACTGGGTACTTCCGGTTGACTTGAAATCGGTTCATCCGGTACTTCAATCGGTTCGTAATCTGGTATTCTACCAAAAAGCATTTCTATTTCACTTAAAATTTCTTCATTTGTTTTTACTATTGTTTTCTGATTATTATCATCTGATAGATCACTAGCTTCTGATAATCTACCCTGATATTCTTGAACTTCATCAAATATAATTCCGTCGGAAAGTTCACTACCCTCGGGCTGGTGAGCACTTCCTGGATAATCATGAAGTACGTCAAATATGACTCCATCTGATAAATCGCTAGGTTCTTCTACTTGCCCAGTTTCTTCTAAATAGTCTTTTAAATCCTCAATTTCTAACTCTACTAATCCACCCAATACTTGTAATGTATTTCCGATTGCTTGTAAAAAGTTTCCCATGAAACCAGACACATCAAAATCTTCTTCACTTACTTCTTCTAGAGCTGCTATTAAGCCACCAAATGCTTGTTGTGCATTCCCTGTTATATTTAATTTTATCGCTCGATCTGGATTTTTTTCTTCTTCTTCTTTTTCTTCCTCTGCTTCTGCGGCTAATAAACTAAATAATACGGTGACATTACCTGAAGCTTGGATAATTTCCCCTGCATCTTCTAATGCACTTGATTCACCTAAGTATGCTTCAATGATATTTCCGATCGCTTGAAATGAATTTCCACCAAAATCTAGATGAAAACTTATATCTTCCCATCTTTTTCGGTTTTCTCCTTTTAATCCTCTCATGGGTGTACTACTTATTGCTGAACTGATTGTTCCAATCGCATTTACCCATGAACCAATAACCTCCATCACTTGGCTCATTATAGAAACACCAATCCTTGATTAGTCATTTAGGATTAGTATATTCATCTAAGGCGTTTAAACGTTCCAAATAGGTAAATATAATTAAGCCCGAAATGCATCTACCCAACTTTCTTCTTAAATATTTCAATTTTTGTTTTTTCTCCTACAATAAAAATTAAGTCGCCAGTTTGAAAAACAACGTCTCCGATTTGGGATACCATTGGCTCGCCATCACGGATGATTAGTACAACTGTTATACCGTACTTCACGGAAAAGTTCATTTCCCTTAATGTTTTACCGACTAATTTTTCTGGGATGACCGTTTCTACACCTGCAACATTTTTTGTAATTTCGATGTACTCAATGATTCCGCTCATCGCTTCCATTCGTGCTGCTTTATGTCCTGCTTCCTCTTCCGGATAAATGACTAAGTCGGCACCTATACTTTCTAAAATCCCTCCTACTTCACGATTATTTGCTTTACAAATAATTCTTTTTACCTTCCTCTCTTTCAATCTTCTCGTGATTAAAATAGAGGCTAAGGAATCCGTTCCAATCGCAACAAATACTGCATCAAATTGACTTACACTTAAATCTTCTAGAATGGACTCCTCACGCAAGTCGCCGATTACTGCATATTCTGTATACTCCTCTAATTGATCTAATGTCTTTTTTTCTTTATCACATACCACAACTTCATGACCTAATCGATCTAATTCTTTTACAATCCCTCGACCAAATCGACCAGCACCAATTACTAAGTATTGCTTTGGCATTTAAACTCTCCTCCTTACCCAACTGCTAAATCTTTTTCAACATATCTTAACTTTTGGTTATCTACTCGAAGTACGAAATAAATTAGCGTGAAAATTCCAATTCTACCAATAAACATAAGTAGAATTAATATTATTTTCGATATGCTATGTATATTTGTTGTAATCCCTAATGATAGTCCGGTATTCGTAATTGCTGAAATTACTTCTAGTAAAATCAAATCTAATTGAAACGGTTCAAAAATAGAAATTATGATTGTTGCAACTGTGATCAAAATGATAAAACTCATCGCTATAACAAATGCACGGTCAACTACTTCTTTCTTTACACTTGTTCTAAATATAATCGTATCATCTCGTGACTTAATGACCGCAAACATTTTTGCTGCTAACACCGAAACTGTTGTTAAGCGTATCCCTCCAGCTGCACTCGAGGAAGCTCCACCGATATACATAAGCACTAAAAGAATCAATATTGCAGGTAATGTCAATTCTGCAATATCAAGAGGTGCATACCCTCCATTACGACTTGTAACCGATAAAAACATTGAGTTTGTTAGTTGATCTAAAAAATTTAAATGTTTAAAAGCATGCCCTCTTTCTAAAAGCCAAAAAATAATCGTTCCTAGAATCATAAACGAAAAATGTAGTCGCATATTGATTCTCGTAAATAAAGATTTTTTCTTATTATATTTATAGACGTATTCCATTATAGTTGGATAGCCTAATCCACCTATAAAAATTAGTGCCGCTGTTACAATTAAGACTAGATTATTTTTTTGAAATGAGATTAAACTATTGCCAAATAAATCAAAGCCCGTGTTTGTAAAGCTTGCAATTGAATGAAATGCTGTAACTAATAATGTTTCAAATACGGTGTCATATTTATCCCTAAATTGACTATAAAAAAATAAACCACCTATAAATTGAAAAATTAATGATGTAAATAAAACCGACAAACTTAATCGTCTAATTGACTTTATACTACTTTGATTTTGATCTTTTGATACGACTAATAAATTTGAAATTGTAATCCGAATACCAAGGATCATAAATCCATAGCTAATAAATACAACAATTCCGATCGCACCAATTTCCATTTGAATCATTAATAATATTTTGCCCCACACATTAAATGTCTCAACTAAGTTTACTGTTGTTAACCCAGTCACGCTAATCGCACTAGTTGAAACAAATAAACTGTCAATATAGCTAATTGTAGAAATTCTCGTAAATGGCAGATAGTATAAAAATGAAAATAAAAATGTAATTAATATATAGGAAATGAATATGTAATGGAGAGGATTTTTTGGTTTCTTCTTTTTTTTCATAAGTAGCTCTTTTTCTCCTTTAAGTTACGGGATAAAAGTTCATGGAATTTTTTACTAATTGTTATTATCTATTCTACCTATTTTTAGTAAAAAAACAAAAAAACTTTCAAATCAATAGAAAGATTTGAAAGTCATCTTAACGTTTTTATGCTGATGAAGAATTATCCGATTTCACTTGTATCGATGAAACTTCTTTTTGTTGTTGATATAAATACAGGAATACACTTAAGATTACGATTGTGCCTCCGATTAACTGAAATGATGATAGCATTTCGTGAAGAAGGAATACTGCTAAAATAGAGGCACCAACTGGTTCTCCAAGTATACTCATTGAGATCGTTGTAGCATTTACGTAATTTAATAAATAGTTATTAATAATATGAGCTAATGATGGAATAATAGCTGATGCAATAAAGATGATCCAATCTTTTGATTGGTAATCAAAGAAATTATCCATTGTTACAATATTATAAATTGTTAAAAATGCCGCTGAAAATGCGAATACCCAAAAACTATACACCCAATGAGACGTATTTTTTACGGTAGTTTGTCCAACCATTAAATAGAGCACTGCGGCAATTACACTTAAAAACGAAAGAATATCACCTTTAAAAGCTGACATACTTAAACCAATATCACCGAATCCTATTAGACATACACCAATAATCGCGATGATCATACATATTTTAGATTGCATGGAAGTTCGTTCTTTAAAGACAAAGTAACCAAGAATCATTGCTACAAGTGGCTGAAGAGCTAATATAATGGTTGAGCTTGCCACTGAAGTAAACACTAATGAACCGTACCATAAAATAAAATGAATCGCTAACATTAATCCACCTAAAGCGAATGACCTATAATGAGATTTTTTTAAAGCTTTTAACTCATTTTTTCGCTTCAATACAAATGGTAGCATCCATATACATGTAAACCAGAGGCGATACATGCTTAAAACAGATGGAGAGGCATCCGTCCATTTAGCTAATATAGCTGAAGTTGAAATGGCAACAATGGACAATATTAATAATGACATCATTGCATTAGGTTGTTTTTTACTCATGTTTCACCTCATTATGACTTAATTTGTAAGCGTTTAACACTTTTTACTTTTCTAATTTTTTTATATAAAGTAACATCTAATTATATCATCCTAGGGAAAAGAAGAGGAGACATTTATGATTCAAACAAATGGTACAAGAGAAGAACATACATTATATAGTGAACACATTCAAAAAGAAGTTACATTTACAATATACTATTCAAGCCAGTACACTCCGTTAATAAAACATCACTTATTAATTACACAAGATGGTCAAGATTATTTTAATCTAGGAAAAGTACATAGAGTTATCGAAAAATTAACGAAAGAAGGATCGATCCAACCTACAATTGTAGTTGGAATTCCATATGCTTCACCAGAAGAACGTTTTAAGCTATATCATCCATCTCAACCTGGCCAAAAAAATTATATTCGCTTTTTAGCTGAAGAATTACTACCATATTTAGATGATCACTTACCACTGCTTGGTTTAGCACATAGTAGAACGTTAATAGGCGATTCATTAGGTGCCACGGTTTCACTACAAGCAGCATTTACATATCCAAATACATTTGGACAAATTATTATGCAGTCTCCGTTTGTTAATGATGATGTAATCGAGTTTTTAAAGAATTCAAAATTAAATTCGATTCTTTCAATTATTCAAACTGTTGGAAAACAAGAAGATAATGTTTTTACCCCAAGCAAGCAATGGGTTAATTTTGTCGAAGGTGGATTACAGTTAAAAGAATATTTAGCCAACTTCCCAGTGGAATTACATTATGCTGAATATGATGGAGACCATACTTGGACTAATTGGGAAAAGCAATTAGAAGAATTGTTAAAAATTAGTTTAGCGAAATAATTCGCGAAACTTATCGATTTTCAAAAAATTTGGTATAATTAAAATTGGTAGTTTTTAAAATCGTTAATTTTTTAAATTAAAATAAAAAGTATCGAAAACAGGAGGTAATTTTTATGAAATGTGGCGTTGTTATTTTTCCATCTAATTTCGTTCAAGAAAAGGCAAATGAGTATAGAAAACGTTTTGATCCAGCTTATACGTTAATTTCTCCTCATGTTACATTAAGAAGTGGATTTGAGATTAATGAAGATCAACTTCCAAATATTATTTCACAATTAAATGAAATTGCGACTCAAATTGAACCATTTGAATTGGAAATTAATAAAGTTAGTTCTTTTGCACCCGTTAATAATGTCATCTATTTAAAAGTTACACCTGTTGAAGCGTTAAAAGAGCTTCATGAAAAAATGTACACTGGTACGTTCCCTGAAACAAAAGAATATGCATTCGTACCGCATATTACAATTGGTCAGCAATTACAAGATGCTGAATTTGCAGATATTCTTGGTCAGTTACGCATGATTCAATTTAGTTATAATGAAGTAGTTGATAGCTTTAAATTAGTTTACCAATTAGAAAACGGTGCTTGGGAAGTATATGAAACATTTAAATTAGGAGCAAATAAATGACAATTCGTACGATCGTTGCAGCAACAGAAAAGGAAATACAAGATGCCCTAAAGGTTCGAGTTGAAGTTTTTGTAGAAGAACAACAAATTTCAAAAGAACTAGAATTCGATGGACTAGACGCTGAATGTGTTCACTTCGTATCTTATGATGAAGAACAACCGATTGCTGCTGGTCGACTAAGATTAATCGAATCGACAGGAAAAGTGCAACGAATCTGTGTTCTAGAAAACTATCGAGGAAAAAAAATTGGAAATGAAATCATGTACTTAATCCATAAAACTGGAAAGGAAAAAGGCTTGAGCCAATTAGTTCTTCACGCACAAGAATCTGCAATTCCTTTTTATGAAAAATTAGGTTACGCGATCACTTCCGAAATATTTTTTGAAGCTGGTATTCCACACGTTGAAATGAATCTAAAATTATAAGCTGGTAAAAGATCGGAGTTCTTATAGAGCTTCGATCTTTTTTTGGAAATAGCTGGAATAATGAACATTTATCGACATTAAAAGGATAGGAAAAATAAGAAAAATAGTGGAAGGAAGTCTATTAATTTCTTTTCTTTGAACCTCTTCCCTACCTTCCATTAAGCCTGTCTTTCTGTTAACATATATGAGTCTGCATTAAATTTAAGGGGGAAAATAATGAAAATTGCAAACTATCAAAATCAAACAATCTATTTACCAGAATTCCCTCGTTCAAGATATGAGGAAATATATCAAGCCAGTATTCGCGGTGAAGTGAAATGTGCTAGTTGTCAGCAAAATTTAAGCTTCACATTAACTATTTATGATATTCCTCATTTTTATCATATAAACAAAGAACAAAATCTAGCATGTAAAAACAAAACGATCGAATTAGAAGAAGCAATCATTGCTAGATTTGAAACAGCTGCTACAACTACTACTGAAAATTATCAAGATGGTACGATTAAATTACCTACTAATCGTTCAATCTCAAATACATCTACAATCGAAAAAACAGATGAAAATCAATTTATTAATCGACTACCCTTTTACCACATTCCTCCATATAAAAAAGTTGAGCAAAAAACGGATGACTATGTGATCAATCAAATTTCATTAGATGCACAACAATGGGATGCCGTTACACATACGGGTTCTCCATTACTTGTACTTGCCGGAGCAGGAAGTGGTAAGACCCGTGTAATTACAACTAGAGCAATGTACTTAATGAATAACGGTATACTTCCACACGAAATGATGCTAGTAACGTTTACATCAAAAGCATCAGCAGAAATGAAAGAACGCATGAAAAATCTTGGTTATTCTACGCAACAGATGGAAATTGGAACGTTTCATAGTATTTTTTATAAAATGCTTTTGCGCTTTGATCGTACAAAATGGGATTCTAGTCGATTAATTAAGTCAGATTTCCAAAAAGAAATCATGTTAAAGCAAATTGGGAGACGACTTGAAATTGATGAAAAATCATTTGCATATGACCAAGCTATTCAGCAAATCGGCTTATGGAAAAACTCCTGCGTTTATCCACATGAGATTAGGTCAAAAGATACTTGGGAAAATCAGGTCGCTTCACTCTATGAAGAATATGAATCATTAAAAAAGCAAAACGGACAATTTGATTTTGATGATATGTTACTTGGCTGCTTTGAAATGTTAAATGAAAATAATGAATTACTACTGCATTATCAGAATCGATTTAAATGTTTATTAGTCGATGAGTTTCAAGATATTAATAAGATTCAATTTAATATTCTAAAAGTTCTTTTTCAACATACAGAGAATATTACAGCAGTTGGAGACGATGACCAGTCAATCTATGCGTTTCGAGGAAGCGATCCTCGATTTATTTTAGACTTTAAGGAGCATTTTACAGGAGCTAAAATATATCACTTAAGTGAAAACTATCGTTCCACTCATGGTATTGTTTCTTTGGCTAACGAAGTTATTAAACCTAATAAAAATCGTTTTGTAAAATCAATGCATGCACAATATGACTACGATAAGGTACCTTCTTTCTTCTTTCCGTATGATGAAGAAGAGGAAGCTACGATGATTATTAATGATATGAAAGAAAAAATTAATAATGGTGCAAATCCAGGACAGTTTGCAATCTTATATCGTACTAATACTGCCTCAAGGGCTGTTTTTGAGCGTTTAATTGGCACAAGTTTGCCATTTACAATCGATCAAGACGGAGACTCATTTTATGATCGACCGATTATTCGAAAAATGATCTCTTTCTTATTGTTAATTGAAGATGAAGATCATCAGTCCGCTTTAAAAGAAATATTGCCTGTCTTTTTTCTAAAACAGCAAGCATTTCAAGATGCAAAAATGAACAGTGTATTGCAAAATCTAACATTCTTAGAAGCATTTACGACGATAAAAAGTGCTGCACCATTTCAAATTAAAAAAATTGAAAACCTAATTAAAATATTGCGTTATTTAAAAATCGCTTCACCATTAGAAGCGATTGAACGAATTGAAGAAAGCCCTGCATTTACAGACTATATAAAAAAGCGCGGAAATGAATCTAATAAAATAGAACGGCCTTCAGATGATTTAAGAGATTTAAAAGTCGTCAGCAAAAACTTTAAATCAATTCGAGAGTTTGTAGAACACGCATTTCATATTTCAGCTAAGTTTAAAGAATACAAGCAGAAAAAAAACCAATCATCACAAGGTAATATTTCGCTTTTAACGGCTCACCGCTCTAAAGGTTTAGAATATGATTATGTATATATATTAGGAGTAGTAGACGGTGGCTTTCCACATGATTATGCTCTAGAGTCGTTAAAGAACGGCAACCTAGATCAATTAGAAGAAGAACGTCGCCTTTTATATGTTGCTTGTACAAGAGCTAGAAAGCAATTATACTTATCGCTTCTTCAAAGAAGACGAGGAAAAAAAGCTAATCCTTCTCGACTGATTAAACGATTTATAAATAAAAAATAGCCATAACAAAAATAATAAAAAATTAAGGTGAGCAGACAATGCTCACCTTTTTGTATGGATTATCGTCTAGTCGTTCTACCACTACAGCCACAACCTGATTTTTTCACATAACCAGCTGGTGCTCCTTGATAATACGGGTTATAGTTTGCTTGATTCGTTTGTTGTTGTTGCATTTGTTGTTGTTGCATTTGATACTGTTGCTGCTGTTGAAGTTGTTGCCATTGAAAAGGTGTCATTTGTCCTTGATTATACATAACTTCCCTCCTAAATAAGTCTATTCAATTTAGTATATGAAAGGAAATTTCAATCGTTCTACCTAAATTACGAATTCAATCTACTAACAATTGTTTCTATTACACCTGCTGCTCCAGCAATCGCTAATAAAATAATGATGAACTCTCCCACATGAGGAAAGAACATATATAATAATAGTAAAAACGCAGTACTCCAAATTCCACTACACCAAGTACAACTTAATAGTTCACCAAAAAAATATCGTAGTCCACTACCCTTGATCTTTGTATACGTAACCGGCATTCCATTTTCCTCAATCGTTATCTCATCAATAAAAGGTCTTCTCAAAAAAGACGTTATTTTATCATGAACCACTAAACGGGTTAATCGAAAACTTGCCAGAATTAATATGAACAATAAAAACCAGCTAATATCCATTAGTGATGCAGGGACATGGGATAAGGATACTAGGGAGGCATAAAAACCACTCTGTTTCGCTTTTGCTTCCCTCCCCAGTATATTTTTTCTCTACCTATCCCTTCTACCCCGTCTCCTCCCTCTATTCATTTCTACGCTACTGTCCTTACCATCCTTTAATTTCTATATCATTCGCCCTGTTTTATCCCCCTCGCCCATTTATCTAAAAAAGCAACAATCTTCAGTAACCGTTTTTCGCCTGCTTAATATCATATTAATGTAATATCCATCATAAGTGATAAGGAGTGAAAAAGATGAGTTGCAAAGACAACCACGACAAAAAAAGAAACCACTGTGTAAGTGACGTTGTAAAATTCATAAATGATCTACAAGATTGCGCAACAAACACTTGCCCAACAGGTTGTGACGTTCCATTTTTAGGTGCTAACCCTAATGTACCACTTGCAAATACTCGCCCTTTCCTATTGTATTTAGCAAACGGTGAATTATTTAGAGTACCAGCATTTAATAATACTATGATGCCAATCATGGCTCAACAAGCTCAAGGCGGCGATCAAAACCAAAACCAAAACAAAAACGCACAAATCAACAATTGCCAAGATACAGTTGTATTCCGTGTTGAAAGCGTTGATGAAGATAGCTGTGCAGTATTAAGAGCATTAGTTCCAGTTAACAACAATAACAACAATAACAAAAACAACAATAACAACAATAGTTTCTGTGATTTAGTTGAAGCTGATATGTTTGTAGCATCAAATACTTGTGTAACTGTTGACTTAGATTGCTTCTGTGCAATCCAATGCTTACGTGACGTACACGTTTCAAATCTGTAAGTTTAATGTAAACTAAAAAACTATGGGTGGTAGATCATGGATCTACCACCTTTTTAATAGGTCTAAATTCCAACCATTTGGATACTTAAGATGCTTGCAATATCCAGTTCAATATCGTTAATTTTTGATGAAACTTTAATTGAAACCTTCCCTTCGTTGTAACCCATAATATAACCAATAAATAAATCTTTTTCTGTTCTAATTCGGCATTCCACTTTTGGAATATAATGAGGCTTATTGATCATAAACAAAACCTTCTCTTCATTTGTCATCGCTTTGAATGGTTTTTTCATCCAAGCATTATCTACTTCAGATTGTTTTTCCGGCTCAACTTCTTCTTCTTCTTCTTCTTCTTCTTCTTCTATAACAACTTCTTCTTCTAATTCCTCCACTTCTTCATATTTAGATTCTACATAATTTTCTTCCTTTGTTTTTTGATCCTGTTTATTTACTTTCACTACATAAGAGTGTTGTACATTTAACTTTGCTTCTTCAAAATCAGGCTGTGCAATATATAATAATGGCTTTACTCCCTCTTTAGACTCTTTACCTGCCATTGTTGTTCCTCCCTCGTAAGTGTGCCCCCATAAATTATATGAACGGACAATATGTATCATGTTAACTTTTTCTCAATTAATTAACCTAGAAAAGTACCTAAAATAGAAATAAATGCCTATCAACACTTGACCAATTTTGTACATAATCTTATAAATTGGACAAATATCCTAGTACAAACAATTGACAGGGCACATATAAATACATTGTAACCGCACAGAAAAAACAAGGAGCGATGAAAAAGTGAATAAAGAGTTATTCTCAGTATTCGTAGGTAAAGGAGTTAGAATTGGTCGAGGAGGTCATGAATCTAAAGAAGGTTTATTACTTGGTGCATTTGGAACACATATTGCTCTTTTTACAGAGACAGATGGTGTAATTTATTTCCCTTACACTCATGTAAAAAGTTTAACTTCATTTGCAAAAGGTAAATTATCTTATGATGAAATGTTCAATACGATTGAATTATTACCTAACGAGAATTTTGTAGATTTATTAAATTCTCAATGCAGACAATGGGTAAAAATTAATCGTGGTGGCCACGACAAAATCGAAGGTATTCTTCTTGATGCAAATCATGAGTATGTAGAAATTTCTTTAAACGATGAACTAGTATATATTGCTACTTATCATATTAAAAGTGTAAGTTTCGGAGAAAAATTTGAAGTTTACGAAAGAAGTAATACGACAAGCCAAACATTAAGAAGAAGAAAATAATGTTTAGAAAGGTCGTTTTATTCAAATAAAACGACCCTTTTTTTTTAAACAATTACCTCGATGCCATTCTAATTATGTTTAAAAATAATAATGTAATTTGAAACTATACTTAATTTTGAGTGGTAATCAATAGATCATTGGAAGTATGTTTAATTAACTAATTCAACTATAAATTTTCAACCCAAATAATCTTTTTTCATTCATAATAGACAGGCACTAACAATCTTGCCATTCTTTTAATGAAATGATTGATTTTATTTAGACAAACTATCGTTCTAAGATATGCCCAATTAATCTAAAATGAAAATCCTTTTTCAGAAATGAACATGTCTGAATAGTAATGATTTATCTTTTTAAGAAAGGAGAAAATCATGGCAAGTTTCAAAAATTTTCTCAACAAACAAGTTACAATTGAAATATCTGGTAACAGTAATGTTGATGGAATCTTAATTGAAGTTGGAAATGATTTATTAGTTGTTTTCAATGGTGAAAATTTTCTTTATATGCCACTACTGCATATTCATAATCTAAGTGAAAGTTTAATCGAAGAATCCTACGGAGTTGTTCCTTCCTTACAGGAATTAGAACACGAAAAAGATGAGCTATCTTTACGTAAAGTATTAACTGCTGCTAAAGGAATTTTTGTTGAAATTAGTCTTTCAAACAATCATTCTTTTCATGGCTTTATTACAACAATCATGAATAATTACTTCGTTTTTTATTCCCCAATCTATAAAGTCATGTATATATCATTACAGCATTTAAAATGGTTAACCCCCTATCTCACTGATAAAACCCCTTATATGTTAAGTAATAACCTTTTACCTGTAAATCCTTCTAATATCCCTTTAGCACGCACTCTAGACGTTCAATTAAATAAATTGATTGGTGAATTAGTCGTTATGAACAGTGGAGAGCATTACGAATATATAGGTAAGTTGAGCTCGATTGACTCAAATTTCATAGAGTTAACGACATCAAGAGGAGAAAGCAAATTAGTAGGTCTTCGTCACTTAAAATCAATTTTTATTCCGTAAAAATCAAACGAGTGTTGCGGGCATAACTAAAGCAGGAAAAGAGAAGATTAATTCTCTTCCATCCCGCATTACATTTTCTACGATAAAAAAATAGAAGCTCCTAGAGCTTCTATTTTTTACTATCTTTATCCCATTATATGGTATCCTGAGTCAACGTGAATGTTTTCTCCAGTAATACCTCTTGCTAAGTCACTAAATAAGAATAGTGCAGAATCTCCGACTTCTTCTTGTGTTACATTTCTACGTAACGGAGCTTTTTCTTCAATCTCTTTTAAGATCGAATTAAAGTCACCTACTCCTTTTGCAGAAAGCGTACGGATTGGCCCTGCAGAAATTGAGTTTACGCGAATGTTATATCTACCAAGGTCATTTGCTAAATAACGTACAGAAGCTTCTAAAGCTGCTTTTGAAACACCCATTAAGTTGTAGTTTTGCATTACACGCTCTCCACCTAAGTAAGTTAACGTAACGATACTACCGCCTTCAGCCATTAATTCCTTAGCTTCACGAGCTACACCTACTAAAGAGTAAGCACTAATGTTTTGTGATAAAAGGTATCCGTCACGACTTGTATCTACGAAATCGCCTTTTAAATCCTCTTTATTTGCAAATGCGATACAGTGTGCTACACCGTGAATTGCTCCAACTTTCTCTTTAATTGTAGCAAAACTTTTTGCTAAATCTTCGTCGCTAGTTACATCACATTGAACAAGAATATTATTTGGATTTTCTAGTGACTCAGCTAGTTCACGTACCCCTTTTTCTAATCTTTCATTTGCGTATGTAAAAATTAAGTTTGCTCCAGCGCTATGTAATGATTGTGCAATTCCCCATGCGATACTACGGAAGTTTGCTACACCCATAACTACATATGTTTTACCTTTTAATGAAATCATATCAATAGTCTCCTTTATTATTAGTTATTAGTACTAGATACTAAAATAGTAGCACAAATACAATCAATTGAAAATAGTAAAGTTAAATATAGCTTTATACAAAAAAAACAGAGATATAATAGTTTATTAAAAAGAGTTTATCGTTTTTTAATTCCTTTAAAGACAAAAATAAATTATAATGATGAATGTCGTACATTTAAAATGCTTATTTAAAAGCATACTAATAAAATAATATATAGAGAGGTGAGGACATGAAGGAAGACCGTACATCTCCCTTTCAAATTGATTTTAAATTACTATTCATTCTATTTTGTATAGCAGTTGTAAGTTATCTTGCAATTACAAGTGCAATGCCTAGCCTTCCTGCAAATCTAAGAAACATCAATTTCGCTGCTCAACAAATTAAATGGTATATCATTGGATTAGTTGGTATTGCAGCTATTATGATAATTGATTTTGATCGATATAAAAATGTAATTTGGTATATGTATGGATTTGGTTTAATCCTACTTCTTGGATTAGAATTACATATCCCAGGTGCTCAAACGATTAAAGGTGCTACCGCATGGTACAGTATACCCGGTGTAGGTAACTTCCAACCATCTGAGTTAATGAAAATTTTTATGATCATCATTTTAGGAACAGTCATTTCAAGACACAATGAAACGTATGCAGTACGTGGAAAAAGAGAAGATATTTTACTTTTAGGTAAAATATTTGGTTTTGCTCTGCCACCATTACTATTAATTGCTAAAGAGCCCGACTTAGGAAATACAATGGTTATGTGCGCAATTATTGCATCAATGATCTTAGTTTCTGGAATTCGTTGGCGCTATATCCTTGGACTAGTTGCTTTAACAGTCGGCCTTGGTGCATTGATGGTTTATCTATACTTTTACCATTTTGAGTTTTTCACATCTCACATACTGGAAGAATACCAGTTAAATCGTTTTTACGGCTGGTTAGCACCATATGAATATCCATCTCAAGGGTATCAGCTTACTCAGGCATTAATGGCAGCTGGTTCTGGTATGCTAACAGGAAAAGGTTTCCATAACGGTGAGGCATACTTCCCTGAGCCGCATACAGATTTTATCTTCACAGTAATTTGCGAACAATATGGTTTCATAGGAGCAAGTATAGTAATCTCATTATTCTTCTTATTAATTTATCGAATGATTCATATCGCGTTAGAAAGTAATGATAAATTTGGTAGTTATATTTGTGCAGGAGTAGTTGGTATGTTCACTTTCCAAGTATTCCAAAATATTGGTATGACGATTGGGCTACTACCAATTACAGGGATCACTCTACCATTCGTTAGCTATGGAGGAAGTTCACTAGCAACCAACCTGCTAGCAATAGGTTTCATCCTAAACGTAAGATCTCGAACAAATAAATACATGTTTGACTAAATATGGCTAATGATAAAGGAAAGCAGGGGCAAGATTTTTTAAATCTTGCCCCTCTTTTTTATTTCTACTTTAGAGAAACAATGGAAGTCTTTTTTAGAATTTTTTCTGCTACTGCGAGGTTTTGAACGCCGCTTTAACATTTAGATTTATTGTTTTTTCTATTATTTACTGTACATACTAATAGAAATTAATTGTTTCAATTTTCTTAATAAGGATTGATAAGATGAAGTATGATGTAATAGGAGATATTCATGGTTGCTATGATGAGTTTGTCGCGTTAACTAAAAAGCTTGGCTATTTGTGGGAAAATAATATCCCTATCCACCCTAATGATCGCAAGTTGGTTTTTGTTGGTGATTTAACGGATCGAGGACCAAATTCTTTAGCAGTTATAAAAGTAGTATATGAATTAGTGATGAAACATAAAAAAGCATATTATTCACCGGGCAATCATTGTAATAAGCTTTATCGTTATTTTCTTGGACGTAATGTGAAAATTCAACATGGTCTTGAAACGACTGTAGCTGAATTAGAAGCACTAAACGGTAAAGAAAGAAGTCATTATGAAGAATCATTTAAAAAGCTTTATGAAGGCTCACCATTGTATCATGTTCTTGATCATGGAAAGTTAGTTGTTAGTCACGCTGGTATACGTGAGGATATGATTGGTAAGCATTCGAATAATGTAAAAACATTTGTTTTATATGGTGATATTAATGGAGAGGTACTTCCTAATGGAATGCCTGTAAGAAAAGATTGGGCTAAAGATTATAAAGGTAAAGCCTTAATAATTTATGGTCATACTCCTATTAAGGAACCAAGGGAATTAAATAATACAATAAATATCGATACAGGTGCAGTTTTTGGAGGCAAACTTACTGCATTTTCATACCCGGAACGAAAAATTACACAGGTCCAGTCTTCAATGCCTTATATTGAGGAAAAAATTAGCTTTTATGAAGAGGTTAAAAGCATTTAAAAAATAATTAGATTACTTATAAATTTTAGAAATAGAACAAAAAAAAAGTAGATTTCCAAGTGGAACCTACTTTTTTGCTGATTAAGCAGGCGTCCACTTATCAGCGTTATATTTTAGTCTCTTCCATCCCCATGGTTGAAACACTACATAATTAAAAATAATCTATTATTCATATATTGTCAATAAATTCTACAAAATTTAGACAAATTTATCTCTTGACATTTTACGATTCCAAAAAGCCTATTAAATCAGGTGGTAAAGCGATTTCAAGATTTTTCCTAAAATGGTCAATTGGATGCATAAATGACAACTTATAACTATGCAACGCCTGTCTCTTTAACGTATCATTTTTCCCTCCATATAAATCATCCCCAATTAACGGATGTCCTAATGAAGACATATGAACACGAATTTGATGTGTTCGACCAGTTTCTAATTCTAGTTCTACGACTGAATATTTACGATTTGCCAACAGGACATTATAATGAGTAATTGCCTCTTGCCCGTTTTCAGAAACAACTCTTTCAATAATGCTATCAGTTTTCCTAGCAATTTTTGCCCGTATAACCCCTATAGATTCATTCATATGCCCATGAACAATTGCTATATATTTTCTTTGAACACTTTTTAACTCATTTTTAGAAAATAAATAATGAATATAACGATTTTTAGCAACTAGCATTAATCCTGAAGTATCTTTATCTAATCTAGTTACAATATGAATTGTAGATTGAAGTCCAATCGATTGATAATAATATAATAAACCATTTGCTAGAGTACCTTTAGGATGCTCTCTAGAAGGTATACTCGGTATTCCAGAAGGTTTATTTATGACTAAAACTGCATCATCTTCATAAACAATCTCAAAAGGAATTTCTTCAGCTATTAGTTCTTCACTTGGCTTTTCGATTGGAAAATAGATTTGTACAAGATCTGATTCATTTAATATTGTACGGACAGTTTTTTCTTCATCATTTACTGTGATTTTTCCACCTTGAAATTTTATGTCTGTTAACGCACGTTTAGAGAGCTCCTTTAATTTAAGAAACTCTCTAAGTAAAATGCCATTATGTTCTTTTTTTACTTCCCACTTTAAACTAAATTGCTTCATTTTCTTCACCATTATTCTTTAACAAAAGAATCCACAACACGCTTCCAAAATGGAAATGGTCTGAAACGTGCAAATCGTACTTTTTCATGAGCTACTCTACATTGAATCGATTTAACATCTTGATGCACAATTGTTTTATGATCTAATGTAATTTGAAAGTTTGCGTTTCTTACTGGTTTAAGTAAACAAGTATGATGCTTAGGTAAAACAAGTGGTGAGCCAATAGTACGAAAAACTCGATTATTGATTGATGCCATCTCAGCAATTTGAATCGCCTCAATTGATGGATGAATAATCGCACCACCTAAAGCCTTATTATATGCAGTACTACCTGATGGAGTAGAAATGCAAAGCCCGTCACCCCTAAATGTTTCAAAATGCTGACCTTTTATTTCAACATCAATCACTAAAGTACCTTCAAGTCCTTTTATCGTACACTCATTTAAAGCTAGTGTTTGCATTTCTTTTCTTCCATCCTTGTAACGAATGATAACTTCCAATAAAGGATATTCAACTACTTGAAATGGAGTCTTCGCTATTGCAATAACAAGTTTTTCTACCTCGCTTGGTACCCAATCAGCGTAAAATCCCAAGTGTCCAGTATGAACCCCTACGAAAGATACTTTATCGAGAAGATGAGTGTAATGATGAAAAGCATGAAGCAAAGTCCCATCGCCACCTACGGATATGACAATTTCAGGTTCTTCTTCATCAAATTTAAAATCAAAGCTCTCTAAATAATCTCTCATTCGTTTCATCAGCTCATTGGACTCTTGATCACCCTTAGACATAATTACAAAATTCATTTTCTTGTCCTTCCCTTATTGGTCGTTTTTTTTCGAAAATTCGGCTTGTGCTTCTTGAATCTCTCCTCTTATTAGAGACATTTCTTCATCAAGTAAAAACGCTGCTTCAGCTGCTCTTTGTAATCGTTCAAGAATGTTTTTAGGATATTGCCCTTTATATTTATAATTTAAAGAATGCTCTATTGTTGCCCAAAAATTCATCGCAAGTGTTCTAATTTGTATTTCCACAAGCACTTTACGTTCACCTTCAATCGTTTGAACTGGATATTCAACTACAACGTGGTATGAACGATAGCCGCTCTGCTTTTTATTCGTAATATAATCGCGCTCTTCTACAATTTTAAAATCCTTCCGTTTACGAAGAAGTTCCACGACATTTTTAATATCCTCAACAAATTGACACATCATTCTTAGACCAGCAATATCTTGTAGTTCAGTTTCCAAATTCGCTAATGGAATACCTTTTCTAATTGTCTTATTCACGATACTATGAATTGGTTTTACTCTCCCAGTAACGAATTCAATAGGGGAATGTTGGTGAGTTTCTTCAAACTGCTTTCTAATCCCTTTTAACTTAACTTTCAATTCATTTACTGCTTGCTCATATGGTGCTAAAAAACTTTCCCATTGACCATTCATATCCAATCACCCACTACCTTACTTCTCTTCTAAAAACACGCTTTGAATCTGCTTAACAAATTCTTCCCCATAGTTAAAATTACCTTCTACATTTTGAACTAAATAAGATAATTCATCATTCCAATTATTTAGTGCCAGGTTTTCTTCAGCGACTTTTAAAAATACATTTAAATTTTGATCACTTGCTTTTTTTAAATCAGACCAATTTTCAAAAGGAACCGTAACATATACAAATTCTTCTTTTTCTTCTATTATATACAATAGTGAACTTTCATCCGAGTCTGCAATCATTGTCCCAACTTCACTACATTGTTCTAAATTCAATTTTGACTGATCAAGTAATAAAAATAAACCATCTTCATTTATAATTGTTCCATTTATTTCAAGCATTTTTCTCATCGTAAAACCTCAACCTTTTTAATGTATGTATTTTATTCTAATTTGACCAATTATATTGTAACATATCAAATAGAAAATAGACGACTAGCACAAACAATAACACAAATAATACAAAAAGAAGGAGCTTCTTATGGCTAAAGAAATTGAAATTGAATTTAAAAACTTATTAACAAAAGAAGAATTTGAAAACCTAAAAACCTTTTTTCAAATTAATGAATCTAGGTTCCGTTCGCAAACTAATTATTATTTTGAAACTCCCAGTTTTTCAATTAAAGAACATGGTGGAGCTTTAAGAATTCGCAAAAAGTCAGCCACTTCTTATACATTAACTTTGAAAATTAGACAAACTGTCGGTCATTTAGAAATTAATCAAAAAATTAGTGAATCTGAAGCATCAAACATGTTGGAAACATCCGTATTACCAGATGGTGAAGTAAAAGAATATATCAACGAAGTAAAGTTAAACTTAAATGATTTAAATTTAATAGGTGAGTTAACAACAAATCGAGTAGAATTCCCATATGAAGATGGACTCTTAGTCTTAGACCATAGTACATATTTAAATCATGAGGATTATGAACTAGAATTCGAAGTAACCGATGAAAACATTGGCAAACAGCAGTTCATCAACCTTCTAATGGATCATCAAATTCCAGAGCGTAAAACTCTTAATAAAATTAAACGCTTTTTTAATGTCAAAAATGAGCTTGATAAGAAGTGATATATTTGGTTTTTTAAGCCTTTCAAAAGTCAGACTAACTGATGGATGAGAGGCTTTTTTTATAAGCTATACGAATAAACGCCAAGCTGTGTGCCTCTCCTAGTCAGCCGAGGGAAGAAAATAGAGGGTATAATTCCAAGTTTTTTAATTCATAATCTATTTTAATGATCCTTCCAATCAAAATTTAACAGATTTTTATCATTTTTTTATATAATTAAAGTAATATTCCGAGTTAGGTATTTGGAAGTAACTGATTTTGGCCAATTTCAGGGAAAAATGCCCAAACGGGTATGGGTATTTCTTTTTCTTATTTGCGATTCTTGAGACTTTAATTGCAGTTTTGATGATTTTATTTGCGATTTCCAGAAATTTATTTGCAGTTTTGACGATTTTAATTGCGATTTTCAAAATTTATTTGCAGTATTTACTTTATTTACAACTCAGGCGAATTCTTTAAGATCGACTATACTTAGTTCACTACTTCCTTTCATTAGACTCTACTTAATTAAAAAGATTTAATAGATTATGGAAAAAAAGTGCATCATATTTGAAATATTAACTCTCCGTTGCTACAATACGATTAGAGATGAAACGTGTTATATCTTACAAATTAATTTTCAAGTCTGTTATAGTACGGACATTTGAATTGCAATAAGGGTGAAATATATGAATGACAAACAATATAAAAAGGAATCAATCACGCTTCCCGAGAAGAACTGTACAAAAAAATCGATTGAATTGTATGTATTCATAGATCCACTATGTAGAAATTGTTGGGATTTTAGTACACTTTTAAAGAAGTTCCACTTAGAATATGGTCAATATTTTTCATCTACTTATATTCCAGTTAATCGATATTACACTACAAAAAAACTATTAGAAAAACGACCATCTCAGCTTTCTTTCGTTTGGGAAAAGACAGCTAGCAGGTCAGATATACTTTGTGATGATCACCTTTGGATTGATAATAAAGAGCTTTATCCTTATTACTCGGCAATTGCAATAAAAGCAGCTGAGCTTCAAGGTAGAGTAGCTGGCGTTAGTTATTTAAAAAAGCTACAAGAATATTATTTCTTAATGGACTTAGACATTACAGATCAAGAAGTTCTTATTCAATGTGCTAAAGATATAAATATTGATGTCAAAGAGTTTATGGAAGATTTACACAGTATCCACTCAATTAAAGCTTTACAATGCGATATTAAAGTTACAAAAGAAATGCATGTAACTGAAATACCGAGTGTTGTATTTTTTAATGAGAATATTGAAGAAGAAGGTTTGAAGGTATCTGGTTTTGAGAGCTATCAAACCTATGTAAAAATTTTAAAACTAATGACTAATACAGAGCTAGAAAAAAGAGAACTTCCTGATTTAGCCGAATTTATTAAATTTCAACCTTTTGTTACAATAAAAGAACTTTGTACGATCTATGAGAAATCTACTCAATGCATGGAGCTAGAATTAAAGAAACTAATTTTACGTAGAAAAGTTAAGAAAATTGTTCAAAAAGATAATATTTATTATCAATACGTTGTTTAAACGACAAAAAAAGACCTAGCTTTCGCTAGGTCCTTTTTTTGATGTAAAATTACATCAAGGGGATGGGAGAAATTTTCACGTTCAACAAAGGGGTATTTGTGTTTGTGAAGTAATTCACACCCTTATAATACAATTTATTTTAGCGTTTGGCAACCACTTGAGAAATATTTCACATTTTAGACACAAATACAATTCTAGGATAATGCTTTAAGATCAACCAAAATAACCTGAAAATATACCGTAGGCTTAACGATTCAATTGAGAATATGAGCAAATGGGATAATACCAAAAAAAACAGACACACATAAGATTTACTCTTACACATGTCTGGTTACTTAAAAATTTTAGTTAAATAGTAATTCTTCCATTTCGTTTAGCATTTCTTCAAAGACTTTTAATGCTTCTACGATTGGTTGTGAAGAAGTCATGTCTACTCCAGCTTTTTTCAATACTTCAATTGGATAATCAGAGCTTCCTGATTTTAAGAAGCCTAAATATCTCTCAACTGCTGGCTCGCCTTCTTCTAAAATTTGTTTAGAAAGAGCTGTAGCCGCACTGAATCCTGTTGCGTATTGGTACACATAGTAGTTGTAATAGAAATGCGGGATTCTGCTCCATTCTAACCCGATTAACTCATCAATTACGATATCCTCACCAAAATATTTTTGATTTAGTTCATAATATGTTTTTGTTAGTAAATCTGGCGTTAATGCTTCACCATTTTGAGCTAATTCATGAATCTTGTGCTCAAATTCTGCAAACATTGTTTGACGGAAAACAGTACCTCTAAACGTCTCTAAATAGTGATTTAATAAATATAATCTTTGTTTATGGTCTTCTGTATTTTTTAGTAAATACTCATTTAATATCGCTTCATTACATGTAGACGCAACTTCTGCTACGAAAATTGAATAGTCTCCGTAAACATATGGTTGATTTTTACGAGTATAATAACTGTGCACTGAATGTCCAAATTCATGTGCTAAAGTAAATAAATTATTTACATTGTCTTGCCAGTTCATTAAGATATATGGATTCGTTCCATACGCACCAGAAGAATATGCACCACTACGTTTTCCTTTGTTTTCTACAACGTCTACCCAGCGGTTTTCATATGCTTCTTTAAGAATTTCGATGTATTCCTCACCTAAAGGTTTTAATGCCTTTAATAATACTTCTTTTGCTTCATCATATTTAACTTCCATTTTTACTTCTTCAACTAAAGGAGTAAATAAGTCATACATGTGAATTTCGTCTAATTTTAATGCTTTCTTACGAATATCAATATAGCGATGTAATAAGCTTAAATGATCATTTACAGTAGAAACTAATTGATCATAAACAACTTCAGGAATAGCATTATTGCTTAATGCTGCATGGCGAGCGTTATCGTATTTTCTTACTTTAGCCTTGAAATTATCTTTCTTAACAGCTCCACTTAAAGTACTTGCAAAAGTGTTTTTATACGCATCATACGTATTGTAAACTGCTTCAAATGCATCTTTACGAACTCGACGATCTGCACTTTCTAAATAGTGAATATAACGACCGTGAGTAATTTCTACTTCTTCACCATTTTCATCTTCAATCGTTGGGAATTTTAAATCCGCATTATTTAACATTCCAAATGTATTACTAGAAGATGATAATACTTCAGATGCTTGAGCCATAATTTCTTCTTCAGCTGCTGAAAGAACATGCGGTTTTTGTTTTAAAACTTCTTCTAAAGAATGCTCGTACAATTTTAGGTCATTGTTTTCATCAATAAATTTTTTCAATGTATCATCTGAAATTGTTAGTAATTCAGGCACGAAATATGACATTGCACTTCCAGCCTTAGTATATAAGTTTTTAGCGCGATCATCTAACGCTTGATATGTTGAATTTGTTGTATCTTGATCGTAACGCATATGAGAATATGTATACAACTTACCTAATAAGAACGAGATTTCGTCCTGCTTTTTTAATGCATTTAAAAGCGTTTGAGAAGATTCTCCTAATTTGCCTTTAAATTCTGAAAATGATGGGATTAATTCAAGTACTTTCTTGTACTCTTCTTCCCATTTAGCATCAGTTGCATAAATATCTTCCAACTTCCAAGTTAATTCTTCTTGAACTTCATTTCTAGTCGGCAGTTTTTTTACAGCTTTTTGTTCTAGCATGTCTGATCCCCCTAAATTATTATTATTATTGTATTAATAACCTTCCAACGCCTGATATTAATAATCATTTGAATCGGTTTCTACGTTAAACAATAAATCAAATGCTGTATTAGCACTCAGACAGTCTTCATCCAATGCTTGTTCGAATGATGATGGAATAATAGCATTAGCTATCTTCATTATTTTACCATTTTTAATCCGTTTTACGATTCTAAATTTTACTAAAAAGTCAATATACTTTTCTACACATTTCTCCAAATTACCTATTTCGTTATCCTGAAACTGATTAATCCTCCAATGATTATTCTGTACTTCTAAATTTACATATTGCTTAATATTCTCGATATCAATCCGTTGTCCAATCTCCACATGATGAAAAAATTTAAAATATATTAGCCCTTGCCATAAGATACAATGTTCCTTAATAATACAGTTACTTTCTAATGGCACACCGATTAGAGCCGGAAAATAAACAATATTTGCTTTATACAAATATTGTTTTAAAATTTTAAGTTTACCTTTAGTATGCAGATGTTGATAAAGTCTATAATCTTTTTTTAAACGATTCCATCGATCAATGAATTCTTTTTTATCAATTTTATTTTGGGATAATAATTTCTTTAGATTAAAATGATTTATTGGATAAACTTGCTTTTGTCCAATATATTGGACTGGGGAGAATGCTATTAGTGAGGAAAGGACAATAAATGAATCCATCGTAGGATTATAATACAGAAGAGAATTTACGTTAACCTTAATAAGAGAATAAACGGAGAGTGAATTTAGAGAAAACGATGACCATCTTTTTTGTTTTAATAGCTTATCATTTAAGATCCACATTACTTTCATTCCACTATTCTTTAAGGAACTAGTTCTTTTTACCATTAGATCTAACGGTATAATAGAACATTGATACTCAATACATAATTGAAAACTTTGTAAACTAACATACAAATCTGGCCTTTGATTTAATTCTGGAAAAAATTTTTCAACTTCAACATTTAACGCTAATTTTTTAAAAAATTGATATAAAGCAAATTTCCCCTTTATGTGCTCAAGACTTTCTTTTCCTTCATTTTCACATTCCGTCAAATCAATATGAGCAAAATGTGGAACATTCTTTAGACCAGCTTTGAGCCTCACCGGTTTTTGGCAATTAGGGCAATAGTATGGCCCAACTTTTTTCAATCTGACTAATTCCTCTGGAGTTTTCATTTCAAATAAATTAATAATATCTTTCTTTGAATTTAATGCAACGATCATGAAAAAAACTACCTCCTTTCCACTCTACTTCACTATCCTCCTCATAATATCCTTCAAAAAAATAAAAAACGATTTTTCAATTAAAGAAAACTCGCCGATTGGCGAGCCTTTAGGCGATGACAGAGGGGTAGTTGCACTTATACTTATACCTAAAATTGGCATCTACGCCGACTGATCTTCACAGTTGCCAACTTATACTTTCTTAATGTGTAAAAAAGCCTACCAAAAATTGAATTTTCAATTTGGTAGGCTTTTTTTGTCTATGCATTTATATAAAATTGTTCTTTATAATGAAGTTATTCATACAAATTCCCAATCTTTTTCAAGTAATTCTGCACTTAAAGTAGTGGTGCCATTAACCTTGATAATGATTCAAATATCCTTTTGTATATAGGTCTCTTTTTAAATTCGTTAAATATAATTGCTTCTGAATCAAGGATATCATGTTTAAAATCATTAACTAAGTGATCAATACTTTCTTCCAAATATAAAAATGCAGTTACTTCAAAATTCAAACGAAAACTTCGCATGTCCATATTTGCTGTTCCCACAGAAGCGACTTCTCCATCTACAATTAATATTTTACTGTGTAAGAACCCTTGCTTATATTCATATATTTCTACTCCGGCCTCTAATAACTCTGGAAAATAAGAACGTGAGGCATAGAATACAATCTTTTTATCTGGACGATCTGGCATTAGAATTTTTACTTTTACCCCACCATTTGCTGCCACCTTAAGCGCAGTTAATATATCTTCATCCGGTACAAAATACGGTGAAGCAATATAAATACTTTCTCTTGCACTAGTAATCATGGCAAAAAATAACTCTTTAATGACTTCATGTTTCCGATCTGGTCCTCCAGAAACTAATTGAATTGCTCCTTTTGAGGAATAATCATTTGAATTAATATCAAAATATTCTTTTTTATCAATTAACTCATTCGTCATATAATACCAGTCTTGTAGAAATATGAATTGTAGTGTTCGCACACCTTCTCCATTAAGGTATAGATGTGTATCTCTCCATTTACCAAAATAAAGATCTTTGCCTAAATACTCGTCTCCAATGTTTAAACCGCCGACGAAACCGACATTTGAATCAATTACAATGATTTTACGATGATTCCGGTAATTGATGGTATCATTTAATACTGGAATTTTCACAGGGGAAAATGGTAGTATTTCTACTCCAGCTTTTCGTAAATCTTTTACAAAACTTCTTGATAACTTCCAGCTTCCTACAGCGTCATATAAAAATCGAACTTTTACTCCACTCATTGCCTTTTCAATTAGAATTTCTTTAAGCTGTTTACCAATTTCGTCATCTCTTACTATATAAAACTCAATATGAATATGATGTTTTGCTTTTTTTAATTCCTCAATAATTTTAGGAAATGTTTCGCTTCCATTCGTTAAAACTTTCGTAAAAGTATTCATAGTGACTGGTGTATTACTCTGTTTTGCAGCGATATTAATTAAATATTCCAATCTTTTATTTTGATAAATAAAATCTTTCACTTCTTCGTCATCTGACCCATTGATTAACCCATTTGCATTCTGATCATTAATTGCTTTTTTTCGATAAACCATTTTCTTTTTGTAATTTTGTCCAAAAATTAAATAAAAAACAAAACCAAACAACGGAAATATGGCCAAGAGAATGATCCACGTTAAGGTTCTAGCAGGATTTCTATTTTCTAAGAAAATAATAATCGATACACCTATTGCCGTTATCGAAAACATAATACTTATTAATCTAAAAACAGTAGATTTCTCAAAAAAAGCAAAATTCATTAGCCAAATGAATTTAATAGTCGGAGAAGCAAAATATAAAATGCATACTACAATTGATAAAAATATTAAAATCTTTAATCGAAATTGCATCAATATTCTCCTTTATACAGAAAAGAAACCGATCCCTAAGGCATCGGCTATTACAGTAATGGAAAAATTGATTTAAAATGAGGTAATGCTGTTTTCTCATAAATCAATTTTCCGTATTCCTCTAAAACATGAATAGTTACCTTTGAACGATGGCCATATTCAAGTAACATTGATGATAGGTATTCAACTTGAACTTCATCAAGTAAATCTTCCTCAAATTTAACATAAAGATAGTAATAATCTTGGAAGGAATAAAGTGTACTTTCAAATGATTCTTGATTAACAGAATGAGATAAAGAAATGAGATCTTCAAGATTTTTAAAGGATAAAATAATTTCATTTTCCTCTTCATCCATCGATTCAAAAATGTCGTCATCATCATCTTCTTCTGAATCATCGTCATCATCTACAGAAATAAAAGGTATTTCTAAATTCTTTTCTCCTTCACCTAAGTTAACTTCTACTTTCTTACCATCTTTAGAAATTACAGCTTTTGTGACAACTACTTCTAAGCCTTTGTCTAGTGCCTGTACCTGAATCCATAGGGGGCCACCTGCAATGAATTCCTCAGTCAAATGCGCTTCATCAATTAATTCCCAGAAAAGCTCTTCACTTCTTTCTCGGTCTAACCATACTTCATCCTTCGAGAAACCTCTCTCTTCGATGTCTAAGTAGGATATGGAGAATTTAAACGTATTCTCATTAATTCTTTCTATTTCCATTGTTTTCCCCCTCCTTTAATGAACAACAAGTAATTGCGTTAGACGAAATAGAATAAATATAGTTAAAGAATTTTATATTAAATATAAAATTCTGAAATAGTAAATTAGAAAAATACTCTTAAAAATTTAGCTTTAATAAGTAAATTTTTATCTATCTTACCATGAAAAATTATTAAATGCGAATAGTAACTACACTTCTATTTTATGATACAAATTAAAATTTTGGAAATAAAATTCACCTATTTTTTAAAAATCATCATATACCTAGTATTATTAGGACAAACATAAAGCATTTGTAAGTGAGGTGAATTCATGATAGATCTTGAGTATATATGGTCCTTTTTAATGATTGTCATCATAGATATTGTTTTAGGTGGTGATAATGCTATTGTCATTGCATTAGCATGTAGAAAATTACCATATAAACAACGAAACATAGCGATCATTTTGGGTAGTATAACCGCAATTGTTTTACGAATCATTTTAACAATTGGTGCAATTTATGTTTTAAAGGTTCCTTTTCTACATTTAATCGGCGGAATATTACTTTTGTACATAGCATGCAAACTAATTATCCAGGAAGAGGACAATCTTTCTTCCATAAAGGAAAACTATACCGTTTTCCATGCCATCCGTACAATTGTATTTGCTGACCTTGTAATGGGGATCGATAACGTATTAGCAATTGCAGGGGCATCGAATGGAAAGCCATCATTAGTAATTATAGGTCTTTCGATTTCGATTCCAATTATTATCTGGGGAAGTAAGGTCGTTTTATGGTTTTTAGAACGATATCCAGTCCTTAGCTTTGTTGGTGCTTCCGTTCTTTCAATTACAGCAAGCAAAATGTTAATAGACGAACCAGCTATTAATGCGTATATTAACGGGAGAAACGATATGGAGTTAATTGTCAGTTCATCTTGTGTCATTTTCACGATTATTATAGGTTACTATTTTAATAATATTCGATATCGTAAGCGAACTTCTTAATTGTTAAAAAAAAGCTGTAAAAAGTATTCAATAAACTTTTTACAGCTTTTTATATATTATTCATAAGTATTTGTTCAATATGAATGAGAATGTTAATCAAGAATTGTAATATTTTTCACAATTCAAATCAAAAGATTACTCATTAACTAAACGTTGTGCTTCTCGTAATTGATATGTGCGAACTGAACGTGGTAAGAATCTTCTTATTTCATCTTCATTATAACCAACTTGTAAACGTTTCTCATCAATAATTATAGGTCTTCTTAATAAACCCGGATATTTTTGAATGATTTCGTATAAGTCTTGTAAAGGAAGACTTTCAAGGTCCACGTTTAATTCCTGGAATATTTTTGATCTTGTTGATATAATTTCATCAGTACCACTTTCAGTCATGCGTAATATTTGTTTAATCTCATTAATTGACAATGGTTCTGAAAAAATATTTCTTTCTTTATAAGGAATATTATTATCTTCTAGCCACATTTTTGCTTTTCTACAAGACGTACAACTTGGTGAATTATACAAAATTACCATTTTGCGCTCCCCCTAACTATTCTTTTAAAAAAAGTAATATAGTTATGTTTATTAATTTATAAGAATTGGTTAATTATAATAAGTTTAATCTACCACTATATGTTCACATTATACAGTATTGCTTAAGATAAATATAGACTAATTTGTAAAAAAATTTAAAAAAACCTATACAAAAGGTGTACAATTTTCAGTAAATTTAAAACCCAATAAATTCAAAATAATTATTTTGAAAATACCCAATTACGCTTTATATTTCACCACTTTTTTAATACAATAATAGTAACGCTTACATTCCTAGGAGGCTAATCTAATGGCAGCTTACATAACTGATTTATTGATTGTTGCAGTGTTAGTAATTGGAATTACTGCACTTAATGGTGTGTTTACAAACGCGATCGGCGAAAAAATATTCGGTAGAAGTAAAAAAAGTCAATTTGTTGAGATGTCTGACAGAATGTCTGCTAACTTCAAACAAGTTGGTGGCCAAGGCAAATTCCGTAAGAAAACTTATTAATAGTGCAGGTATTAGGTAGAACAAAGGTTTTAGGAAAAGGAAGGGCAAAAGCCCTTTCTTTTTTTTGCTTCAAAAAAGGTTGAGTCTTTAGGAGATGTTTAAGGTATAGTTGGTTCAGTATTCTAAGGAATATTAGATTCAGGGGCTTTGAAAATAAATTTATACCGCACCATTATACACTATTGTTCTTCCTTCTTCTCCACAGCTAGTCCACCCATTCTTCTACCTACCCTTGCCTGCATTGATAACTTTAGAACTTTCATCTTAATTTTCCTTTAATTTCATAATACCTTGAGATTCATTAGAGTTAGATTTTTTACTTTTTCTAATTGGTGAGCACCTTATGAGTTAAAAATTCGATGGTTCTTCCGTTTTTTTTAACTCATGAACCCTTTATGAGTTAAAAATTCTATGCTTCTTCCGTTTTTTTAACTCTAGAACCTTTTTTATCTACACCTTAATATAATTTCCTATCCTTCTTCCCGTCCCTAACCCCAATAAAAAAATGCCTAGCGAATTATTCACTAGGCACTGTTTTTATTTATACATTTGTTGGTAATTTTTAAATTCTGCTTCAGAGCAAAGTACGAAATGTCCTGGACGAACTTCACGTAATTTTGGTTCTTCGTTAGAATAGTCGTGTTGAGATGCATCATAAACGATACGTTTACGGTTGCGCTCATACACTGGATCTGGAAGCGGAATTGCTGATAATAAAGATTTTGTATAAGGATGCATTGGGTAATCATATAATTCATTACTATCTGCAAGCTCAACGATTTTACCGTGATACATTACACCGATACGGTCACTAATGTATTTAACCATTGATAAGTCATGGGCAATAAATAAATATGTTAAGCCTTTTTCCTTTTGAAGCTTTTTCATTAAGTTTACAACCTGAGCTTGAATCGATACGTCAAGAGCTGAAATTGGCTCATCGGCAATGATAAAGTCTGGTTGTACAGCAAGTGCTCTTGCAATACCGATACGTTGACGTTGTCCACCTGAGAATTCATGTGGGAAACGATTAGCATGCTCTTTATTTAAACCTACTGTGTCAAGTAAGTCATATACCATTTTCGTACGTTCTTGTCTGTTACGAGCTAAGCCGTGAATATCAATACCTTCAGCGATGATATCAGCAACTTTCATACGCGGGTTAAGTGAAGCGTATGGATCTTGGAATATCATTTGCATACGACGGTTAAATTTCTTTAATTCTTTACTACTTTTCTTTCCATGTACATCTTCACCATCGAAAATTACTTGTCCATCCGTAGCATTGTATAAACGAATGATTGCACGGCCAGTTGTAGATTTACCAGAACCTGATTCACCTACTAAACCGAATGTTTCTCCACGGAAGATGTCAAATGTAACATCATCAATTGCTTTAACAGTTGTTTTACCTGTATTAAAGTATTGTTTTAAATTTTTAACTTCAACTAATTTTTCTGCTGTTTTATTTGACATTTACTTCACCTTCCTTCATTCGTTGAATACGCTTCTTAACGGCTTCAGGTGGTTCAACTTTAGGAGCATCCTCGTGTAATAACCATGTTGCAGCGTAGTGTGTATCAGACACTTTGAACATAGGAGGTTCCATTTCATAGTCAATTTTTAAAGCATTTGGATTACGTGGTGCAAACGCATCACCTTTTGGAGGATTTAGTAAATCTGGCGGCGTACCAGGAATAGCTACTAATTCTGCTCCTTGTTCATTATCTAAGTCAGGCATTGAAGCTAAAAGTCCCCAAGTATAAGGATGTTTTGGATTGTAGAAAACATCGTCTACAGTTCCAATTTCAACTACTCGACCTGCATACATAACTGCTACTTTATCGGCAACATTCGCTACTACACCTAAATCATGTGTAATAAAGATAATTGCTGAATCAGTTTTTCTTTGAATATCTTTCATTAGCTCAAGGATTTGAGCTTGAATTGTAACGTCAAGAGCTGTCGTTGGCTCATCGGCAATTAATAATTTTGGATTACAAGCAAGCGCCATTGCAATAACAACACGTTGCCTCATACCACCTGAAAACTGGTGCGGGTATTGTTTAAAACGTTCTTCAGCCTGTGGAATACCAACAAGGTTGATTAATTCGATCGCAATTTTCTTTGCCTCAGTTTTGCTCATTTTTTGGTGCTTCATTAGACCCTCTGTAATTTGATATCCAATCGTTAATACTGGATTTAAAGAAGTCATAGGATCTTGGAAAATCATTGAAATATCTTTTCCACGAATAGCTTGCATTTCTTTTTCGCTTATTTTAGCTAAATCTTTTCCATCGAATAAGATTTCACCGCTTTTAATTTTTCCAGGAGGGTTTGGAATTAACCCCATTAATGCTTTAGATGTTACTGATTTACCTGAACCAGATTCACCTACAATTGCTAATGTCTCACCTTTTTTTAGGTCAAATGAAACTCCGCGTACTGCTTGAACTTCACCAGCATGAGTATAAAAGGAGACACACAGATCTTTTACTTCTAATAATTTACTCATTGTTCATTCTCCTTTCAAAATTACTTACTCGATTTTGGATCTAGAGCGTCGCGCAAGCCGTCAGCAATTAAGTTGAAACTTAAAATTAACAAACTGATTACAATCGCCGGAATAATCATCATATGAGGGAAAGTTTGTAATGACTTAAAGCCATCACTTACTAAAGAACCTAATGATGCTTTTGGTGGTGCAATACCTAAACCAATGAAACTTAAGAACGCTTCAGAGAAGATAGCACTTGGAATTGTAAACATCATCATTACGATAATTGGACCCATAATATTTGGAATTAAGTGTTTTGCAATTAATTGAGTATTAGTCGCACCTAATGTTCTTGAAGCTAAAACGAATTCTTGATTTTTTAATTTTAACATTTGACCACGTACGATACGTGACATACTTACCCAGCCTGTAATAACCATCGCTAAAGCGATTGAAAGAATACCTGGGTTTTTAAAGATCAGGATAAACAAGATTACTACGATTAAATATGGAATACCCATTAAAACTTCGGCAATACGCTGCATGATTGTATCCACACGTCCACCAAAGAAGCCTGAGATACCACCAAATGTAACACCGATTATCATATCAATTACTGCTGCTAGTAAACCGATTAAGATTGATACACGAGCACCAGCCCATGTTCTTGTGAAAAGGTCACGTCCAAGATCGTCTGTACCAAACCAGTAATTTTCTTTGATTCCCTTTTCTTTATAAACGTCATTTCCATATTGATCATATCCATCAAATGGTAAGAATTTTACATTTGCTAATACACCAATTTTTGGTGGTAATTTTGATCTTTTTAAATCTTGATCTTTGTAAGAATGGCCACTAATCATTGGACCAAATAAAGTGAAGATTAATAAGATGCCTAGGATAATAAAACCTAACATCGCACCTTTATTTTTCATAAAACGTCTTCTTGCATCTTTCCAGAAAGAATCTGAGGGTCTTGAAATTTTATCTGCATTATTTAAATCTACGTTTGCAGGTTGAAATAAATCAGATGAAATTTTTTGAGCTGTATTATTGTTCATTCTTATTTACCTCCTGCTAAACGGATACGTGGATCAATTACACCGTATAAAATATCTACTACGAAGATTACAATTAATAATAATGCACTATAGAAAATTGTTGTACCCATGATTAATGAGTAATCATTTGTTTGGATTGATTGCACGAATTGAGAACCTAATCCAGGTACAGCAAACATATTTTCAATAACTAATGTACCAGTCATTAAGTTTACTGCCATAGGGCCTAAAATTGTAACAACCGGTATTAATGCATTTCTTAATGCGTGTTTAATAACTACGCCAACTTGAGAAATACCTTTTGCTTTAGCAGTTACGATATATTCAGAGTTCATTACTTCGATTAATTCAGATCTTGAGAATCGAGCTACCGTTGCAATAACGAATACTGATAATGCAATAGTCGGTAAAATCGTGAATTTAAAGCTTTCCCAATATGCTACTGGGAACCACTTTAGTTGTACTGCTAAATAATATTGTAATATGGCCCCGAATACGAATGAAGGTATCGAGATCCCAAGAACTGCTAGAACTGTAGCTCCGTAATCAAAAATTGTATTGTTTTTTAATGCTGAAATGATCCCTAAGATTAATCCTATAAATGCTCCTAATAATAAAGCTTGAGCACCTAATTGAGCTGATGGACCAATACGAGTTTTAATCATATCAGTTACTTTACGGTTATCGTATTTATATGAATCTCCTAAATCTCCTGTTGCTAGATTCTTCATGTACGTTGCGTACTGAACTGGAATAGGCTTATCTAACCCATACTTTGCAAAAATAATTTGTTTTTGTTCAGGCGTTAATTTCTCTGGGTTTTTTAATGGAGAACCTGGTAACAACTTCATTAAGAAAAATGTAACAGTACAAATCAAAAATAGTGTGACAAACATGTAAATAAATCTCTGTAGCACGTAACGTCCCACAACAGCACCCCCTTATTAATTTTAAAAATTTTTTTATATTTTTTTTGTTAAAAATGAGAGTAGTTAAAATACTCTTATTTTCATTTCTAGACTGTTTCGATCGCTTTTGCTTCTTGTCCATATTATTCTCAAACATGGATTCAATCATTTAGTCCATTTTTTTCTTTTAATGTAAATTGGTGTAAAAATTTGCTTAAGCTTTTTTCCCAATAATGTAAGCGTATTCGCAATGACGTTATTGGTCAATATTTTTTTTACTCGAAAATTCAAAATTATTATTCTAGACTGATAATTTTAATTAGAAATTCCTGTTCATTTAAAATTGGAATCCTTATTAAAATAGCTCATTCAGATATTTATTCATAAATTTTAGTAAAAAAATGAAAGTATACTTTGATTTCAAAATGCAATTTTAGTATAACAAACTATTTATCGTAACATATCTCACAATCCATGATGTATACCCCCTAAGATGCAATGCAATGTAGGTTAAAATGCAGAAAGTTAATATACAATTCTGAATTTTTATAGTAGAATTTTCGATAGTAATCGATTTTTTTCTACAAATTTTATTATACATTTTTATTAGAGTTTTACAACAATTTTGACAAAATTAAATTAATAAATTTGTTGAAATTAAGAGAATTCTCTCAAAAATGCTAAAAATTAAAATAAAATTGTAAATATTAGTTGAAACTGTTTACAATGTTATTATAGTATAGCAATAATAGGTCTACAATATATAATTCTTTCCAATAGGGGGATCTTAAACTAAATGGCAAAACACTATATTATTAGCGTATTTTCGGGGATATTACTTGCAGCAATCATTTCTCTCACCCAGGGAACATTACATTTTTTCCTTCATTTCACCAATGTTACTTTCTATATTGGACTAACATTATTTGTAATCGGCGGATTCTTATTAATCGTCCAAAGTGGATTCTTTAATATTACTCGTTTTGGAATGCGTAAAGTTTTTGGTACACGTGACAAGCAAATGGCCGAAATGACAGGTGATGAAACACTAACAGTCGATAAGGATATGATTTATAGAAGATATAATTTTTCAATAACAAAGCCTTTACTATGGACGTCCATCACTTTAGTGATCATCTCTTATCTGTTCAGTTTTATCATTATTTATTAAATGATGTATCAGCATCTTGTAAGTTGAATATAATTAAGATATTATCTATAGAAAGTATATAAAAGCTATGACGAAGAGTAGTACACAGAATTGGCATGTTAAGAGAGCTTGTGGATGGTGAAAACAAGTCGTGCCTCCTGTCGAATGGGCTTCTGAGCTTCGAACCGAACAGTTTAGTAGGCTTCGACGTAACTCAAACGATAGATGAGGGCATGATTTCATGCATGAGTGATTCCTTAATGGAATAACTAGAGTGGTACCGCGGTTTAATCGTCTCTATGTAAATAGAGAGATTATGCCGCTTTTTTTATTTTAATTAGCTTTTAATAGGAGGATTTTAAAATGCAAACTATATTTAGCGGAATTCAACCAACTTCATCTGGAGGTATTACATTAGGTAACTATTTAGGTGCTGTAAAGCAATTCATTGAATTACAAAATGATTATAACTGTTATTTCTGTATCGTTGATCAACATGCAATTACAGTACCACAAGACAGACTAGCATTACGTAAAAACATTCAAAGTCTTTCTGCAATATATGTTGCAGCTGGATTAGATCCAGAAAAATCGACAATTTTCATCCAATCAGAAGTTCCAGCGCATGCACAAGCTGGATGGATGATGCAATGTGTTTCGTATATCGGCGAGTTAGAGCGTATGACACAGTTTAAAGATAAATCATCTGGAAAAGATAGTGTATCGGCAGCATTATTAACTTACCCACCTTTAATGGCTGCAGATATCCTTTTATACGGTACTCACTTAGTTCCAGTAGGTGATGACCAAAAGCAGCATTTAGAACTAACACGCGACTTAGCAGAACGTTTCAATAAGAAATACAACGAGATCTTCACAGTACCAGAAGTTAGAATTAGTAAAGACGCTGCTAGAATAATGAGCTTGGCTGAGCCTACTAAAAAAATGAGTAAATCTGATGAAAATCAAAAAGCTACAATCTTTGTTTTAGATGAACCTAAAGTCATTGAAAAGAAAATTAAAAGTGCTGTAACTGACTCTGAAGGAATCGTTAAATATGACAAAGAAAATAAACCTGGTATTTCGAACCTACTAAGCATTTACTCAGCATTTACAGGCGAAACAATCCAAGAGCTAGAAAATAAATACGCTGGTAAAAATTATGGAGAATTTAAACAAGATGTTGCGGATGTAGTTGTAAATGGCTTACGACCTTTACAAGAACGATATCAAGAAATCATCTCATCAACTGAATTAGATGATATTTTAGATGCTGGTGCTGCGAAAGCAAATGCAGTTGCAAATAAGATGATTAAAAAGATGGAAAATGCAATGGGATTAGGTCGCAAAAGAAAAAAATAACCACTAATTAAAAGAGTTATCTTAAAGTTACAGAACTTTAGATACTCTTTTTTCTTTGATAATCTAGTTGTAAACAAAGAAAACCCACAAGGAATTTTTATCTCCTTGTGGGTTTGTTCTTTGAGATCTTTAAAGGACCCCGCTTTAATTTACTTTTTGCTCGTGTTCCATTTCCCATAACTTTTCAAAGAAAGGTTGACCTTTAACGATTCTTCCACATAATTGCTCATGACGATCGGACCATCCACTTTTTATTTCATCATATAATTGAGACCAAATATCCTCAAATGTCAAATCCTGTATTTGTTGATACGATGTTGGATTCCACTCAGTGTACCAATATCGGATTTCCGAAGGATTTTTTGACGAATGCAGTTGATCTAATGCCATAAATAATAACTGCTTCAGTTGTCTTTCTTTTCTTGTTAGTCCGCTCATAATAATTGGCGACGGTGACAGTATATGATGTTCTTTATTTTCTTCTGTCATTAAACTATGAAGACTATATTGAATTTCCTCAAGCTCAGCTGTCATATCATATACCATTTGTTCTTGCCTTGGAATTAAACGGCTTTTTCTAATCGGAATATTATATCCAATTGTGTCCACCGCAATAATTCCATTACCATCTGTTACTACAAAGCAATAATCTAACTGAATACGTTCATGGTTCTTTCTTACATAGGACTTTTGAAACACTTCTGTTAATAGACCGGATGGAAGCTCTAATAGTTCATTTTCAATATACTGATAGATCTCTGGAGTAACTTTAATGACTGGAACTTGGTCTAATAATTCAACACTATCATCTTTTCTCCATTCAAAAAAATGACAGACATTGTAACCATTTTCTTCACCTTCAAACCAATTGACCCATACATCATGTAAATACAACATTTACTACCCCTCACTTCACAACTGTATGTAACTTTCAGTATGGTCAGTGATTCACTAAATTATTCCATTTATCCACTGAATTACAAAAAGTGTTTTAACAAACTGAATAAATAATGGCCAAAAAAGCATTAAAATATCAATGTTCTAGATATTTTTGATGATTTTTACAAGTCGATTTATTACAACTTATTTGGAATCGTTTGCACTCAAAGTGTAATATATTGAATCGCATTTTCCTTAATCTTTTTACTTGGCGTTCGTAAAAGAATTTCAGTTGACCATTCTGTTTGTTCTGTACAACTTTTAACAATGTCATATCCAACACTGTAACCCAATAATTTTGGAATTCCGTTCCCACCATACAAGTATTTTGAAAAGTCATCATCATTACTTGTTAAATTAAGTTTATCAATTAAATATCTTTTATAATAAATTTCACATTGCGCAGAAGAATACTGATTTGTCCATGGCGCTTGTACCGCTTCACCGTACTTATCTAAAACTGCAGTTTCTGCTAACCCTTCTAAAATCATTGCATCTAGTAATGTGACTTTTTTGTTTTTATATAACTTAGTCAATCTTACAATATGATGATACTCATGTAATAATACTGCTTTATGTTGCAAAATTCCTTCTAATGGAGATAAAAATAAACAAATACAATTTTTATATGCTATTCCACCTCTATGATAAGTCTTGTTTTTAAACATACTTCTCGTTTGGTGACAAGGTAAAATAAATATAGGTAAGTCAGGTCCATTAAATTCTTTTTTTAATTTCTCAAACTCATCCGATAGGCTTTTCCATATATTTTTTTCATACAAACTAGTCAGATCATCCTTACTTTCTATTGTCAGCTTTGATAAACCATGGGAAAGAAGATACTTATACAAACTATCCTCATCGTATTTTGGGAAATAAGGTAGTAGTTTTTTCATAACTTCTTGTTTACTTCCAATAAAATCAATCCATTTATACGTTGGCATTATCCCAAGTTAATCACCTCAATTTATATAAAGTATGATATTTACCCACTAAAAGTTACAAAAACAAGAGCATGAAAATAAATATTGAACGAATTTACCATTCCCCTTATTTTTTTATCCAAATAAAAAAAGCTCAGGTAAAAACCTAAGCTTTTTTAAATGATTGATTAATTTATTTAGTAAACTCTTTAAATGCTAATGTTACGTTATGTCCACCAAACCCTAGTGAGTTTGAGATAGCCGCTTTTACATCAAATGGTCTAGAAACATTTGGTACATAATCTAAATCGCATTCGCTATCAGTTTCTTGGTGGTTAATTGTTGGAGCAATTACTTTATTGTGAATTGTTAACGCCGTAATGATTGCTTCAATACCACCAGCTGCTCCAAGCATATGACCAGTCATAGATTTTGTTGAACTGATCGGTACATTGTACGCATGTTCTCCAAATACTTCTTTAATCGCCATTGTTTCAAATTTATCGTTTAATTCAGTACTTGTTCCGTGTGCATTGATATAATGTACGTCTTCAACTGATAAACCTGCATCATCTAATGCCATTCTCATTGCGCGTGCTCCACCTTCTCCGCCTGGAGCTGGTGCTGTAATGTGGTGTGCATCACCAGTTGTTCCATATCCGACGATTTCAGCATAAATTTTCGCACCACGAGCTAATGCATGTTCTAATTCTTCAAGGAATACAATACCTGCACCCTCACCAATAATAAAGCCATCACGAGCATTGTCAAATGGACGACATGCTGAAACTGGATCTGGATTTAATGATAGAGCTCTAGCAGCACAGAAACCTGCAAGACCCATATCAGTAATCGGTGCTTCTGCACCACCAGTAATCATTCCAACTGCATCGCCACGTTGAATAATTTTAAATGCATCACCAATCGAACTTGCACCAGAAGCACAAGCTGTAACTGTACATCCGTTCGGACCTTTAGCTCCTGTTAAGATTGAGACTTGTCCAGATGCCATGTCTGGGATTAGCATTGGGATGAAGAATGGACTTACACGACGTGCACCTTTTGATTTGAAAGTATTAAACTGTTCTTCATAAGTTTCCATTCCACCGATTCCAGAACCGATCCACACACCAACTTTAGGAGCGCTCTCTTCATTGATTGTAAAGTTAGCATCCTCTAACGCCATTTTCGAGGCCGCGATTGCGTAGTGAGTAAAACGGTCCATACGTTTTACTTCTTTTTTATCAATATATTTTTCAGGATCAAAGTCTTTTACTTCTCCTGCAACTTTTACTGGAAAATCATCTGGATTTTTTCGAGTTAGAGGTCCAATTCCACTCTTTCCATTCATTAAACTTTCCCATATTGTATCTATATCATTACCGATAGGCGATACCGCACCTATACCAGTGATAACAACTCGTTTATTCATATCAAAAAATCTCCCTTCGAACTAGATTATCTTCCGAATCGAAGTGCAATTGCACCCCATGTTAATCCGCCGCCAAATCCAACCAATACTAATACATCGTCTTCTTTAATATTACCATTTTTATACTCTTCTACCAATGCAATCGGAATTGAAGATGAAGAAGTATTACCATGGCGATCTATAATCACACTCATTTTTTCCTTAGGAAGCTGTAATCTTTCTCTTGCTGCATCCATAATACGTGTATTTGCCTGATGAGGAATTAAGAAGTCTACTTCTTCTTTTGTTAATCCAGCTAACTTTAATACACTCTCACAAGAATCTCCCATTTGACGAACTGCAAATTTAAAGACTTCTCGTCCATTCATTATTAAGTGGTCCCCACCTTTATAAAGGTGTTTTCCACCTGTTCCATCTGCACCTAGTTCATAAGAAAGAATTCCTCTTCCATCACTTACTGGTCCGATAATCGCTGCACCTGCACCGTCACCAAATAAAACTGCCGTATTTCGATCTTCCCAGTTAACAATTTTAGTTAACTTTTCAGCTCCGATTACAAGAATTCTACTATATGTACCAGTATTTACAAACTGAGCTGCAGTAACAACTCCATAAATAAACCCAGCACAAGCAGCGCTAATATCCATTGCGGCAGCATTTTTCGCTCCAAGTTTTTCTTGAATTACACATGCAACAGATGGAAACGACTTATCTGGTGTAACAGTACCAACTAAAATTAAGTCAAGTTCTTCAGCTTTAACATCCGCATCTTTCAATGCCGCTACTGCAGCTTCATATGCTAAATCAGAAGTATCTTGTTCGTCACTAGCAATTCTTCTTTCTTTAATACCCGTACGACTAACAATCCACTCATCTGAAGTATCCATCATTTGTTCTAAATCATAATTTGTTAATTTTTTTTCGGGTACGTATGAGCCAATACCTAAAATTCCAGCATTCATAATAATATCCCGCCTTAGTTTTTTATTTTTTTATGTCTTATTATTATTACCTGGTACTAATTTTATGAAATAAAAAGTACTTTGTCTACATTTTTATCTCTTAAAAGCTAGAGTAAGTTAAAAAGAGTGATCTTTCATATAAAAACACGGCATATAGTACAGTTTACATACTTTGCACTATATAAAATTCATCGATTAGCAAGCCTTTAGATGAAATTTGACGTGTAATTGCAATTATACTTATACCTAAAATTGGAAAGTACGTCAATTTTTCTTCATAATCTATAAAGAAAACTCACTGATTTGATTGGCGAACCGACAGGCGTAGACAGAGGCGCATTTGCACTTATACTTATACCTAAAATTGGCATCTACATCGACTTTTCTTCACCGTTGCCAATTTATACTTTCTTAATATGCAAAAAAGGAAACAGTTCAAAAAGAACCATTTCCTTCGATTCAGCCTTTTGAATTTATCACAATTCATTTTAATTAGTAAAGATGAAAATGTTGTTGAATTTGCTGCTTTTGTTTTTGTATACCTTCTTCTAGTGAAGTAGTATTAATAATTACAAAAGGAGTTGCACCTTTATAATTTCTCATCTGTGAGAACTTTATTCCATCAATCATATTTTGTATTCCAGTGAAATTACCCTCTTCTGGTAAGTACATACATTGTTTCGCCGTAATAAAATATTTACTTTCCTTTAATTCTTTCTCAGAAATAATTCTTATTGCTTTTCCTACATCTTCTACAAATAGAATTTCATTCGATCCGTATACATTTTTCTTTGAATCATTTCTTTTGCCTAAGTCTTGAACGATTAATTCATGTACTAAACCGGAAGATGGCTCCCAAGGTCCATATAAAGATGGAATTTCAATAAACGTTATATTACTATTCAAATTCTCACTTAAATCATTTATATTTCTTTCAAATGTTGATAATTCATTATTTGCAGATAATAAGATGATTAGGTCTTTGCATTTTGTACTAATATTGTTAAAGATTGAATCGTTTAACTCCATATCTTTTGTCGTACCTTTTAACTTTAATTCATCATAATAATGGCAAATAAAAACGGTATCATATTGCTCATTCTCTGACAAAAATTGTTCCTCATCTAAAAAAACAACTCTTGCGTTTCTACCAATGGAGAAAATCTTCTCTTCACTAATTAATTCACTTTCATTCCCTCTATCCACCATTACTGCTGTTACATCAGTATACTCCATTAATTGACAGACCAGCTCATATCCTATAAACCCACTAGAACCAATAACCGCACACCTTTTCATTATTAACCTCCTTCTTTTCAGAAATTTACATCAAATAAAATTAGCTTATAATATAGTCTGATGTTTCTTCAAAAACCTAATTAAGTTCTTTCCACAGTCATATTTCTTCTCTTCTAACGAAATCAAAATTGAAATAGGTAAATTATTTTTATTCCGCTCTTCTTCTAGTAGTCGAATATCTCGTTTCCATTTAAAATGATTTCTTGTAGTTGAATAGATTTTAATTGGTGAGATGGTTTCGTAGAAAAAACATTCTCTATCTATAACCATATAGAGGTCTGAGACTTTATATGCTTTTAAAATTTCATGAACTGTTCTCTTATAGAAAAATTTATTTTCTAGTTCTAAATCTAATTCATTTTTTAAATTTAATGATGGATTTAATAATGAAATACTTCTAACTTTGCCTTTTAAATAACCAAGTAATTTACATACGACTAATGCGCCTGTACCTTCCCCAATTATATGAATAAATGGATTCAATATTTCTTTTCTTAAAACTGAATGGTATAAGCTTTCGGCTAATGCGACAGCATCATCAGAACCCCAATTTTTTCCATATAAATTTGAAGTGAACACTGTATACCCTTCATCTGTTAATGTTGATAATAACTTCTTTTTATCAAAATGCTGCAATAAGCAACTGTGACTACTATCCACATAGTGCGTATTCCCACCGATATAGAGAACTCCGAAACCATTCGGTCTAATAGGTAGATGAATAACTGCATATTGATCTTCTTGTTTAAAAAATCTCTCAGTTACAGGCATTCCTATCACCTTATTATTAATGTATTATTTTTGGGGAATTATAAAATAGGCATAAAAATATCCCTAAGTTATTTTTTTAATTAAAACTTTTTAATTATAACTTCAATTATCAATTTTCTAGGTATATAATATGATAAGAACCAACTAGATAGGAGTGATTAAAGTGCGTTTTATTATGACATTGTTCTGGAGCTTTATTTTATGCCAAATGGGAGCTTATGTTTTAAGTTCAATGACTGGCGGAGAATATAATTTCACTACTGCTTCAATTATGGCTGTTGTATTATCAGTAGCGATTTCAGTTATTAGCGAAGCATTAATTCCAAATGAACCTGTTGCAAAACACCACTAAAATCTATATATAACATATGTTGTAGCACCCAAAAATGTTCAACTTGGTACATACATATGCCACCATTTATGGTTATAGATTATTAATAGAATCCAAAAATCCCGACTTCTTTTTTGAAATTTTGGATGTTGTGAACTAAAAAAAAGCGCATCGATCAAATAATCGAAAGCGCTTTTTTATTACCTTTTTTTTAAAACATTACTTAATAAATTATTTAAACTTTGATTTGTATGACCATTTTCTATTATGGTTTTGTGTTTCAGGAAAAACTTCTCCAGCTTGAAGTTTAATTTGTTTTGGTCGATTTACATTACTTCCTGTTTCACCGATTTCTACGTATATCCCATTATTCGGTGCTTTATCACCTGGTCGAAATTGATGTGCTTGTCCCATGGTCCATTCCTCCTTTTATTTAGGTTCTTATTGTTCCTCTAAAATAAAAGTTATTTCTTTTAAAAAGATGGTATTATTAGTAATTATTGGCGTAAAATCCAATAATATTTTTTCTTTAATAGATGAAAATTAAAACATAAAAAGGTGATGAATATGAAAACAAAACACTTAATTGCACTCGACTTAGACGGCACCTTACTCACGGATGAAAAAACAATATCCGAACGAACTTTAAAAGCGATTCAAAAGTTGAAAAATGCAGGTCATGAAGTATGCATTTCAACAGGAAGACCTTATAGAGCAAGTAAAATGTATTACGAACAATTGAATCTTACAACTCCAATTGTAAATTTTAACGGTGCTTATGTTCATCACCCATTAGATCATTCATGGGGAGTTTTTCACGAATCTCTACCATTAGACGTTGCAAAAGAAGTCATAAGTTCTTGTAAAGAATATGAATTAAAAAATATGTACGCTGAAGTAATGGATGATGTTTATGCACATAAACATGAAGAGGAAATTATCCCACTTTTCCATTATTTAAAAGAAGATATTATTCACGGCGATTTAGTTAATAATCTTAAACAAGCACCAACTTGCCTTTTAATTGATAGTGAAGAGCATCATGTCGCAAGCATTCGTAACCATTTATCGGATGTACATGCTGAAGTAATTGATCATCGTCGTTGGGCTGCACCACATCATATTATAGAAATTGTTAAAGCTGGTATGAATAAAGCGATTGGCTTGCAAAAGGTAGCCTCATACTACAATATTCCCCGAAAAAATATTATTGCTTTTGGCGATGAAGATAACGATTTAGAAATGATTGAATATGCTGGACATGGGGTCGCTATGGAAAATGCTATACAACAATTAAAAAACTTAGCAAAACACACAACCCTCTCTAATCAAAATGATGGAATTGCTATTTTCTTGGAAGATTTTTTTAATTTAAAATCATAACTAAACTAAATATATGTAATTAATAACAATCTCAGTAATAATAACCAATCATAATAATTTATTATTTGTGCAATCTATAAAGGACTTCAACAAAAGGATTATCTAATTTTTGATATCGATCAATTACTATTGGAAGTTCTTAATGAAGTCAACAAAAAAAGCTTTCCTATTTTGGAGGGATTTCTCATGGGCAAAAGTAATAAGTCTAAGCGCTTTATTCAACAAAGTTCTGATTCTGTTACAAAATACTCTGAAAAGTTCCCTTATCACTTCACATTAGCTGAAGCTGAAGAGCGAAAAGCGAATAATAGTCAAAGCTTCAATGCGTAAGCATTAAAAATAGAAACAACCGTGGATTATTCCATGGTTGTTTTCTATTTTTTCGTACATACCCGCTGCTCTATTTAAATTGTTGCAATGTAATTGACATTGATTTTGAAATTTGATCATCATTGCCTTTTTCGTAAATCTCAAGTGTAACAGTACCATTAGAAGGTAAAACCTCTTTTGGAATATTTACATTAAAATCAATTAAATTGACTGTACCAGATTTCATTTTAATTGGTAGCTTTGTTTCATCAATTAAATTATTATGTCCATCCTCAACTGAGTAATAAATTGTATCCTTGTCTGATATATACATCCCTTTAACTGCGTATTGACCATTTTCGCCACTTACAATAATCTTCGAGTCCTCTTCGTTCACAGCTGAACTTTGATGATAAGAAAAAGGTTGTGAAACAAGTTTAATCCCACCATTCAGATCCTCATCATTAACTTTTGTTGAAACAAAATTTGCAGTGATCTCGTAATTACCATACGGAAGTTTTTTATTAACGAAATTTACTTTCTCTTCCCAAACCTGTGTCTTACCTTCTGGAATAGTTATATTAGTAAGCACTTGAGCATACATCATATCTTTTGAAGATTGATAAACAACTTGCCCACTTTCATCTTTAATTGTAAAATCGACTATTTGTGATGATGAGAATGAAAAATTTGCAGGGATTGTATTCCCATTGTGAAGTGAATATTTCATTGTAACTTGGCCATTCGCTTCAGTAACTTCTAGCTTTGGTGAAAATTTTTCCACATCTATACTATTATTTTGAGTTACTGTTTCTTTAGTACTTGATGCTGGTTTTACTTCCTTTTCACTATTTGCACCACATGCCGAAAGAAGCAGTGTACAAGCTAACAAGAGAATCGCTCCCTTTTTCAAAATAATCCCCACCTTTTTAAGATCCTTTTGCTAAATTATACCAAAGAAACTAGAAATTATTTTCAACAATTAAGTGAAATATTTTATTTTATCTCGTTCATCCACAAAAATAAAACTCCTACTATCGCCTCTTAAAGTATTTCCAATCATATTCCATGTCCTACTACCATCTCCTCTATAAAAACTATTCTTATTAGATTAATGTAGATTAGGGAGTAAAAATAAAAAAATGGGTTATGTAATCCATTTTCTAGGAGGAATAAAATGAATAAAGAAGTCATTCCAGTTAATGAAATCACAAATTTCAAATCACGTTCAGACGAATTTTTTCCAATTGAATGGTATAAAGATATGCTGAAACATCATCCTATTTATTATCATGAAAATACAAATACATGGAATTTATTTAAGTATGAGCATGTAAAACAAGTGTTAAGTAACTATGAATTCTTTTCAAGCGAAGGTACTAGAACGACTATTTTTGTTGGAGCTAAAAACAAACAAGAACAATCTTCTATAACTAACATTACAAATGTAGATCCTCCAAATCATAGAAAGAGCCGCTCTTTATTAGCAGCAGCTTTCACTCCTCGCAGTTTAAAAAACTGGGAACCGCGTATTCAACAAATTGCAACCGAACTTGTAAATGACATTCAAGAAAACTCTATTGTAAATATTGTTGAAGCACTTGCATCCCCTCTGCCAAGTTTAGTTATCGCTGATTTATTTGGGGTACCAATTCAAGATCGATATCAATTTAAAAAATGGGTAGATATCCTTTTCCAACCTTATAACCAAGAAAGACTTGATGAAATTGAGTTACAAAAACAACAGGCTGCAAAAGAATACTTCCAATTCTTATACCCAATTGTCGTTCAAAAAAGATCGAATCTTTCCGATGATATTATCTCAGACTTACTCCAAGCTGAGGTAGATGGTGAAAAATTTACAGATGACGAAATTGTCCAAGTTACAATGTTACTCTTAGGTGCTGGTGTTGAAACAACAAGCCATGCGATAGCGAATACTTTTTATTCATTGCTTTATGATGATGAGTTATTATACGGAGAGCTAAGAAGTAATATGGAATTAGTACCAAACGCAGTCGAAGAAATGCTACGATATCGCTTCCATATGTCTAGAAGAGATCGCACAGTCAAACAAGACAATAATTTACTAGGTATAGATTTAAAAAAAGGAGATGCTGTTATAGCTTGGATGAGTGCATGCAACATGGACGAAAGTATGTTTGAAGACCCATTCTCTATACATATTCATCGTTCTAACAATAAAAAACATTTAACTTTCGGAAATGGTCCTCATTTCTGTTTAGGGGCACCTCTTGCGCGATTGGAAATGAAAATTGCATTAGAGGCCTTCTTAACAAAGTTTTCTTCTATTGCACCGGTGGAAGGATTTGAATTGGAAAAAAATTTAACAGCTTCAGCTACTGGGCAGTCTTTAACTTCCTTGCCAATGAAAGTTTATAAATAAGAAATTAAAAAAGAATATAGAAATGAAAAATGACTAGCAATTTTAACTTTTGCTAGTCATAACATTTTTTTAAATCTTTCTAAATTCCCCTAGCACATCGACTGTTTGTACTACGTTTGTAAAAGCTTTTGGGTCTACCTTTTTTATAATACGTTCTAAATCGTATAATTCGTAACGAGATAAAACAATCATTAATATATCTTTATCTTGTTTCGTAAACGCCCCAGTAGCGTTCATTTGCGTAATTCCACGAACAAGTTTCGCATGAATTTCTTTTCTTAGTTCTTCACCTTTAGTTGTAATAATCATTGCTGTTAGCTTAACATGACTTGTATGAACACTATCTATTACACGAGTAGTAACATATAAGTTGATTAAAGTATAAAGAGCTTTTTCCATTCCATATAGCTGACCAGCAGTAATAATAATGATTGCATTAAACAAGAAGAAATACGTTCCTACTGGTTTACCTTTTGATTTCGAAAGAACTAAGGCAATGATATCTAATCCACCAGTAGAGCCACCAAATTTTAATGTCATACCGATTCCAATCGCAGCAATTAAACCACCGAACACGGCATTAAGTAGAATATCACTAGAAAAAAGATGTTTAACAGGTAATATTTCTAAAAATAATGTCATTACACCTACACTAAAGAAACTGAAAAAAGTAAATGAACGACCAACTTTTTTCCAAGCTAAAACGATAACTGGAATGTTTAATAACGCCAATAAAATCCCCGTTGTTACTGTAAACGGCGTGTAGTCAGTAATAATATTTGAAAGTAATTGCGCAAGTCCCGCAAAACCACTTGAATAAACATTAGCAGGGATTAAAAAACAATTCATTGCAAATGCATTTAAGAAACCACCGACTATTACTACGACTAACTTAAATAAAAGCTCTTTATTTCTTTCCACCAACTCAGATCCTCCTAAAAACAAAATAACCAATCTCTCTATATAAAAAAGTTGAAACCATAAAATAAAACCTTACTTACACTCACATTGTCAGACAGTTAAAAACGTACGATCATACATATTTCAAATGATATGGGCAAACCTAACATTATCATTTATAAAAGGAGACTCGATATGCCACATACTAGTGATAATGACAAAAAAGCAAAAGATAATAACGCAATAAGAGAAAAGAAAAATGCTCAAGAAAGAAAAAATGCACAAGCTGGTAAGAAATCTTTTTCTAAAAGTGTCGATCATCTTTAATTTTAATTCCTAATTTAAACAGTTTAAAAAACATCATTTTCAACGTAGAATTTCATCCAATAATTTAAGTATATTTATTTATTTCTGAAAGACAATAAGAACTTTAAAAACTAGAAAAAGCCTTATTATTGATAAGATTCAAAAAATAAAACTGTTCAACCTTACGAGTCAATTTTGTAAGGTTGAACAGTTTTTTTAACTATTTATTCCAAGAATTTAGACAACTTTTCAACTCTTACTTCTCACCTCTAAAATTTCCTAAATTCTCCAAACACATCAATCGTTTGAACAATATTTGTAAACGCCTTTTCATCAACTGACTTAATAACTTTTGATAAATGATAGAGTTCATATCGTGATAATACCATCATTAATATTTGTTTATCTTGATTCGTAAATGCACCTTTTGCATTAATCGCCGTAATCCCACGAACTAGTTTTGAATGAATCACTTTACGTAATTCATCACCTTTCGTTGTAACAATAAAAGCAGTCACCTTAATATGACTAGTATGAATCGCATCAATGAACCTAGAAGTTACATATAAATTTATAAGTGTATATAGAGCCTTTTCCATCCCATAAATATAACCGGCCGTTAAAATAATTAACGCATTAAACAAAAAGAAATATGTGCCAACTGGTTTTCCTTTAGAACGCGATAACACTAGCGCAACAATATCTAAACCACCTGTTGATGCACCAAATTTTAATGTATATCCAATCCCAACAGCAACGATTAGACCTCCAAAAACTGAGTTTAGTAAAATGTCTTTTGAAAATAAAGGTGTCACTGGTATAATCTCTAAAAATAAAGTTGTAATACCAACGCTTAAAATCGTGAAGTACGTAAAAGATGGACCTATTTTTTTCCATGCTAAAATGATTACAGGAATATTTAATATCGCAAGTAATATACCAGTAGAAGCCGATAAAGAAGTAAAGTCATTCAATAAATTTGAAAGTAATTGAGCAAGCCCCGAAAAACCACTTGAATAAACACTTACAGGGATTAAAAAACAATTCATAGCAAATGCATTCATTAATGCCCCAAATATTACAACAAGAACTTTTATAAACAATTCCTTTTTGTCACTCACTTATAAGTTTCCTCCTAATTATTCATAAGCTTAGTATGCCTGTAAGTTGTAAAATAATAGCAAAAAACAACTTCATTTAATGAGTTGGGTATACAAGATAGTATTTGGATGCTGCTTTCTTTGTTTATTAAGCCACTTTCCCTATTATTCAAGCTATTCACTGTCTGTTCGTGTTTACATAACAAAAAACCACTTCTCTTATTGAAGTGGTTTCAAAACTTAATTATTGCTCTTTTTTCTCAAAAAGTTCTTTTGCGTATGTCCAGCCGTCTTCTTGATAGATTTTATTTTCTTTTAATAATCTACCCATTGCTCGTTTAAATGCAGCTTTGCTAAGTTTAAATCGCGCTTTAATATCCTCTGCATCACTTTTATCCCAGTACGGCATTGCCCCACCGCGACTCATCATATATTCATAAACTTCATTTGCCTCAAGATCTAAACCTTCATGAGCCCTAGGTAATAGCGAAACGTTAGTGCTACCATCTTCTTTGACATCGATAATGCGTCCGCTAACTCTTTCACCAATACGTGGCTCAGTTTTTCTTTGAGATTCATGAATAAAACCGATAAATCGCTCATCCGTTAAAATATATGACCCTACTCGTAATGTACGATAGATTATACCTGAAACATTTTTATTAAGCATACTAGGCTCAGCTTGCACTGAGAACTCTTTCATAACAGGTTCAGTTGCAAGTTTAATTAATAATCTACCTTGATTTGTTTGCTTTAACGTACAAAAAATTTCATCACCTTCTTCAGGCCATACTTCTTGAAGAGGTGGAAGGTCACCTTTTTCTAAAAGGATATCTTTTGAAATACCGATGTTTACAAAAACACCTACTCCATCAAGTTTATCTACTACTTTAGCAAATCCATAACCTTCAGTCGTAATAAAAGGCATTTCCATTGTTGCAGATAATCTTCCTTTAGAATCATGATATAAGAAAACAGTTACTTCTTGATCTATTTCAATTTCACCTGATGCTTCGTTATTATGTAAAAACACTTCTTCTTGACCTTGGGCAAGCATATACCCTATTTCAGTTACTCGACTGCACTCTAAAGTGACAATCTCTCCTGCTTGTAAACTCATTCTTTGTTACATCCTCTCTAAACTTCCAAACTAAAAATTATTATATCATGCATAATGAAAGTTTGTTACTTCGTCTATCATACACTATAATACAAGTATTAACGAATTGGAGGGATTCTATCTATGTCAAAGGAAAGTTCATTTGATATTGTTTCAAAAGTAGACTTACCAGAAGTCTCAAATGCGATTCAACTCGCTAATAAGGAAATCGCAACTCGCTATGATTTCAAAGGAAGCAAAAGCTCAATTTCATTAGAAAAAGAAGAACTAGTTTTAATTTCTGATGATGATTATAAATTAGAGCAATTAAAAGATGTATTAATTAGCAAATTAATTAAACGTAATGTTCCTATCAAAAACCTAGATTATAGTAAAGTTGAAGGTGCTTCAGGCGGTACTGTTAGACAAAGAGCTAAATTAGTTCAAGGTATTGATAAAGAAAACGCAAAAAAAATTAATACAATTATTAAAAATAGTGGATTAAAAGTTAAATCACAAATTCAAGATGATCAAGTCCGTGTAACTGCAAAAAGTAGAGATGATTTACAATCAATCATCGCAGCTGTAAAATCTGCAGACTTATCAGTTGATGTTCAATTCTTGAACTATCGATAATGAATACATAAAAAAAGAGGATGAAATTGATCATCCTCTTTTTGCATGCTGTTGAAAAAATGAACTTGTCAATTAATCAATAATTTTTTCATTGAAAAGAGGCTGAATGTGGTTGATTTCCACTACAGAATTCTCGCTTTCCATGGGGCGAGACCTGAGCCTCCTCGGCTTTGCCTGTGGGGTCTCAGCCTTCCCGCT
>NZ_NUCO01000009.1:0-199988 GCF_002555445.1 Bacillus sp. AFS017336 | reverse complement strand
CTTTTTAGACTAACTTAAAAGTTCACAGCTTTATGCACAAATGACACAATGTGTTCGCAAGCCACCTCGCCAGCGCGCCCCACCACATCAGCGCACCCAATCAACATCAAGCAATTCAATTCTGAATAATCAATAATGCAAAACTGAATAATCCATGCACTCAAACATATATCCAATAAACAATCAAATTTCATTCTCAAAGACAATAGCGAATTATAAAAATTATATAAGGTCCATTAAATGGCTCTCTAATAAGCTTCTTTGAGATATATTACTCGTAAAATGATGAAGGGAATTCAAGTTGGCACAGGAATTGCTATTTAATATTTTAAAAATAACTAATGAGGTGCAGAAGATGAGTTCAAATTTATCTGAAGTAGAGCAAACAGAAAAGATTAGTGAGCAGATCGAAATAGATGATTCCCTTCAAGAATTTAGAGAAACGTTAAATGAAGCAATTGGCATAATGAACTATCCGAGCCAAGTATTTGAATTTCTTAAAACGCCGATGAGATTTTTAGAATTTAGTATTCCGGTTCAAATGGATAATGGTGAGACGAAAGTATTTCAAGGATATCGTGCTCAGCATAATGATGCACTTGGCCCAACTAAGGGTGGCATTAGGTTTCATCCAGATGTTACGCCAGAAGAAGTAAAAGCATTGGCTGGGTGGATGAGTTTAAAATGTAGTATTACTGATTTACCTTATGGAGGAGCAAAAGGTGGTGTCGTTTGCGATCCAAGACTTTTAAGTATGAATGAGCTTGAAAAGCTAAGTAGAGGTTATGTAAGAGCAGTTAGCCAGATTGTTGGACCTACAAAGGACATTCCGGCACCTGATATGTATACTAACGCGCAAGTTATGGCATGGATGCTTGATGAATATGACCATATTAGGGAATTTGATTCGCCGAGCTTTATTACTGGTAAACCAATTACTTTAGGAGGATCAGTTGGTCGAGAGACAGCAACTTCAAAAGGTGTATTTTATGCCCTTGAGTTAATAAGTGAATTAAAGAATATCGAAATTAAGAATATGAAGGTTATTGTGCAAGGATTTGGAAATGTTGGTAGTTATTTAGCTCAATATTTATACGAAGCTGGAGCAAAGGTTGTTGGTGTTTCAGATGTTCTTGGTGGCGTTTATGATCCAAAAGGTTTAGACATTCCATATCTTTTAGATAACAGAGATTCATTCGGAGTTGTATCTAATTTATTTAAAAATGCAATTTCAAATCAAGAATTATTGGAAAAGGAATGTGATGTTTTAATACCAGCGGCAATTAGTGGGGTTATTAATAATCGTAATGCAGATAAATTAAAGTGCAAAATTGTTGTTGAAGCAGCAAATGGACCAACTACGAAAGAAGCTTTAGAAATTCTTGATCAAAAAGAAATTTTAGTTGTACCAGATATTTTAGCTAACTCAGGTGGAGTAGTTGTTTCGTATTTTGAATGGTGTCAAAACATGCAAGGCTATTATTGGACAGAGAATACTGTAGATGAACGATTAAAAGAAAAAATGACAGATAGCTTTATGAAAGTTTATAAAACATCCCAAAAATATAATGTAAACATGAAAATAGCGGCTTATATTGAAGGAATTCGTAAAATCGCTGAAGCTTGTCGTTTGAGAGGCTGGGTAAAATTCTAAACAAAAGGGGAGATCTAGATGATCGATATTATTTCTGAATCAGCAGAAAGACAGCTTGTGCACCATTATTGTTTATTAACGCAGAATAACCGATATGATTTATCAATTGCCTTTTCTAATCACTTTTACGGAAAGTCAATGGTTACATCACTTCAATCTAGTAAAATGGCGTTATTATGTTTAGAAGATATTGATTCTGAACATTATTGGGCTCCAAAACTCGGAATTGCTGAGGAAGACATTTTAGAAATTCAAAATTTCTTTAGTATGGTTTTACAATCAAGACACATTTGCGAGTTATAATATGAAGCTTAATTTTTACTAAAAGGAGTGAGCGCTATGTATTATGGAGTCGTCGTCTGTGACTACTACGGAACAGTCGAGGAAGCAGCTATTCAAAAAGATTCGAGGGTTTATGAATGGGAACCATTATTTTATATAAAAACATCCGATGGCATTACGAAAGTTATTCATCAAGGAATAAGTGGTGAAATTGTTTCGTTAGAAGTAGTAAAAGGAGATCGGGTAGTTCCGGGGATGGTACTAGCGTTTGTTAAAGAGGACTTATTTGTATCAGCTAGCGATTAAAAGACTTGGTTTAGAGGGAAAAAGAAATACAGGGGTTGGGGAAGTTAATTAATTTTTCGTGAACAATGAGGTATTTACGACTTAATAATTGCAAAGGGGCGTCTTAAGAGACTGCCCTTTCTTTCTGTTTTAAATATGGTATTTAATAGATTAGTAAATTATAATTTTAGATTTTTATGATAAATTTAAAAATTCTGCTAAAATAAGAATGTATATTTGTTTAGACATAAGGGGTGAAAGAAATGCTATCAATAAATGAGAAACAGATTAGACCAGTCATCACAGTAGATATCGATCAATTTAAAGAAAATGATGAAATCGATTTATCCAAGATAAATGAACCCTTTTTATTCTTGCGCAAGCAAAATCAAATTTTTGGTTATGTTCAATTAAATAATATTATTCAAGGAAATAATAAAAAGCAAAATATAGCAATTTCAAAGATTACGAGCTCTTCTCAATCTATTAATAGTGTCTGTAGTGTAAGTGAGCAAATTTCAATAACAGATCTATTTCAAATTATTGGTGAACCAATCTCGATTGTAAAAGAAGAAGATACGCCAATAGGTTACATACTTCGTGAAGATATATTGGCCGAGCTTTTCAAACAGGATAATAAAAGTGTAGATTTGTTAAAGAGTATTTTAACATCGATCCCAATGGGCACGTTTGTAGTAGATAAAAATAAAGTGATAATTAATTGCAATGATGCTGGGTTAAAAATGATTAAATCAACATCAGAAAAGGTAATTAATACAAAAGCAGAAGTCATTTTTAGCGGTGAACAAATTGAAAATGTATTTTCTACAGGTAAGACAGTTCTTAATCAGATTCAAATAAATGATGATATGGGAATTCTTGTTGATTATAGCCCGATTTTTGTTGATAACGAGGTTGAAGGCGTAGTTATTGTAGTACAGGATCTTCCAATGGTTGAAGAAATGGCTTCTGAAATCGAATATGTTAAGGATTTAAATAAAGATTTGAATGCCATTTTATCAAGTATTTATGATGAAATACTTGTAGTAAATCATAAAGGTGAGTTAATTCGCTACAGTGAGAATATCATTCCTGGTTTTTGGAATGTAGATTTAAAGGAAATGCTTGGAAAGAGTATTTTAGAATTTGAAAACCAAGGACTTTTTACGCCTTCTGTTACGAAACTAGTTTTAGAAAAGAAGAAAAAAGTATCAATTGTTCAAGAAACAATAAATGGACGTAAAGTACTTGCAGTAGGTAATCCGGTTTTTGACGAGAATATGGAAATTGACCGTATTATTATTGCTTCTAGAGATATTACGGAAACTTCACGTCTTAAAACAGAATTAAAAGAAATGAAGAAGATCTCTGAGCAGTATAAAAAGGAACTTGAGGATATTAAAAGCAAGGACAGTTTTGTTAAAAAACTAATTTATTGTAGTCCTAAAATGGAGCAAATTATCAATCAAGCAAAAAAAATTGCCGATTTTTCTTCTACTGTTTTACTCCACGGGGAATCTGGAGTAGGTAAGGAAGTAATAGCACAGGCAATTCACCAACTAGGAAATCGTTCATCAAAATCATTCTTAAAGTTAAACTGTGGTGCAATACCTGAAAATCTTTTAGAAAGTGAACTCTTTGGTTATGTTAAAGGGGCTTTTACGGGAGCAGATCAAAATAAGGATGGCTATTTTAAACAAGCTGATGAAGGTGTTTTATTTTTAGATGAGATTGGTGAAATGCCATTGCATTTACAAGTTAAATTGCTTCGAGTTCTTCAAGAGCAAGAAGTAATTCCGGTTGGCAGTACAAAGCCAATTAAAGTTAATGTTCAAATTATCGCAGCGACAAATAAAAGATTAGAAAAAATGGTTCAGGATGGTACATTTAGAGAGGATTTATATTACCGTTTAAATGTAATCCCTCTTAACATTCCGCCATTAAGGGAAAGACTTGAAGATATTTCATTACTAGCTTTCCATTTCTTACAGCAATTAAATGAAAAATATAATAAGAGTTTTCACCTGACACCAGATGCAATTAATGTTTTAGAATTTTACTCATGGCCAGGTAATGTCAGAGAACTTCAAAACATTATCGAACGATTAGTCGTTTCTGCAGAAGATCAAATTATTAACGCAGAGGATGTAAATCAGTTCTTGCCAAATAGTTATGACTTTAATAAATCAAAGCCAGTCATTAATAAGGTAATTCCTTTACAAGAGGCAATTGATTACGTAGAGGAACAGCTTATTGTACTTGCGATGAAGCAATATAAAACAACAACAAAAGCTGCGCAGGTTTTAGGAATCAGTCAATCTTCTGTCAGCCGTAAGTATCAAAAAATAATGAATGAAAAAAACATAAATAATGATTTTATGTCATTTAAGTGAGTTTTAAGAGTGTAGAGAAATCCTTAACGATTTCTCTACACTCTTATTTATTTATGGAGTAACTTCTGCGGCTATTTGTGCATAAACTGGTTGATTTTGTTCGTAAACCACAGACTTTTGTTCATAAAGGACTTTCTGCGCTGAATTATGATGGCAATCCGATGAAAAACATGAGGATATATGTCCGTCGTTGATTAAGGTGTGTTGTATTTGCTAGATTATTACTATCTTTTGACATAAAAATCCCTCCGTATGCTGATATTTAGCATACGGAGGGATTCTTTTAATACCAGGCTTTAAGCTTTTTAGAACCCTAGGCCTAGCCTAGGGTTTTCGTGTCCATAATAAATAAAAAACTGTCGACTTTTTCGACAGAGTGAAGCGGAACTTGTGCGTTTATTTCTCTAAATCCCCTATATTTTCATTATGACTTTCAATCACTTCAGTCATTCTAATTTGATCCCTCGCAATCCCAAATGCCATGAAGATCATAATGAGTCCCACTGCAATACACGTTCCAGCAAGTAACATATTAATCTCCTCCTTTCATAGTGTTCTAGCCTATGCAACGAATTTTCGCAATATGTCGGTTTAAACTAATCGTATTTTAAAAAATCATTTAAAAAGTAATTGAACCTTAATAAACTAACGAATTTCAAAGATTATGCAAAGTGGAATAGCGTTATGCATAATTGAATAATAATTGTACAAAGTATTCAGTAAAAACCTTGTAAATTAGCATTATTTAAGTTGGCACAGTTCTTGCAAACTATTAAATTGTTAAGAAATTAAGGAGGGTTTATATACAATGGTCGATGTTCAATTTAAAACAATTGATTTAAAGATGTTTATAAATGGTGAATGGAAAGATTCTAGCAATCATGAGAAACGCCCTGTTATTAACCCAGCAACTGGAGAAATCATCGCATATGCACCAGAAGGAACGATTGAAGATGCGAAAGAAGCAATTGATGTTGCTCGTAAAGCATTCAATGATGGAAGATGGTCTGATTTATCTGCTCAAGAAAGAGCAACTTACTTATTTAAAATAGCGGACAAAATAGAAGAATACCAAGAGGAATTAACAAAACTTGAAACATTAGATAATGGGAAAACGAATCGTGAAGCGGGCTATGATGTGGCTGATGCAGCAGCATGCTTCCGTTATTATGCAGGTTTAATTACGAAGCCAGACGGATTTACTTATCATGTAGCAGATCCAATGCAAGCTATGGTTGTACGTGAACCGATCGGAGTTTGTGGATTGATTGTTCCTTGGAACTACCCACTATTAATGAGTGTTTGGAAGATTGCTCCTGCACTAGCGGCAGGTAATTCGATTGTTTTTAAACCTTCAGAAGTAACACCAGTAACTCCTAAGAAATTATTTGAGATTTTTGAAGAGGTTGGTCTGCCGCATGGTGTAGCAAATATGGTGATGGGTGCAGGACCAGTGGTTGGAAATGAAATCGCTGCCAATCCTGATGTAGACATGGTTTCATTCACGGGTGGAACAAAAACAGGTAAACATATCATGAAAACAGCGGCTGATACGATGAAAAAAGTGTCACTAGAGCTTGGTGGGAAATCTCCGAATATCATTTTTGCTGATGCAGACTTTGAAACGGCGGTAGATTATGCACTATTTGGAATTTATGCAGGTTCGGGTCAGGTTTGTTCATCTGGTTCAAGGATTTTAGTTGAAGAATCAATTTATGATCGCTTCGTTGATCGATTTGTAGAGCGTGCTAAAAAAATTAAAGTAGGCCCTGGAAATGTAGCAGAAAATGAAATGGGTCCACTTGTTAGTAAAGAGCATTTAGAAAAAGTTTTAAGCTATGTACAAATTGGTAAAGATGAAGGCGCAAGAGTTGCTTGCGGCGGAAATCGTATCGAAAAAGATGGGTTAGAAAAGGGATACTTTGTTGAACCAACTGTATTTGTGGATGTTGAACAAAATATGCGAATCGTTCAAGAAGAAATTTTTGGCCCTGTAGTATGTATTCAAAAGTTTAAAACTGAAGAGGAAGCAATAAAACTAGGAAATGGAACTGTTTATGGTTTAGCAGGTGCAGTATTTAGTAAAGATGGAGCGAAAGCTTTAAGAGTCATTAAAAAGCTACGTTCAGGGATTACTTGGATCAATGCCTACCATCCAACTTATAATGAAGCGCCTTGGGGTGGATACAAACAAAGTGGTGTAGGACGTAGCCTAGGTACATTTGGGTTAGAAGAATTCCAAGAGATTAAGCAAATTAATATTAATTTACAAGTTGAACCAATTGGCTGGTTTGCAGAATAATATAGGCAAAATTTAAGTGAAAACAAAAAACAATAAAAACGACTATAGGAGTGGACAAAATGAGTATCAATTTAAAAAACGAATTAAAAAGTGGAGAAACAAACGTAACTGAGTACATTAATAAAGTTTTAAGTTTAATAGAAAAAGAGACTGTTACAGAAGAAGATGCTGCGTGGATCACAAAAGAAACAGTTGATGGTTTTAGAGAACATGTAAATCCAGGTTTCCTTGCTTACCGTAAAACAGTTACTGAGGGCGGTCAATTTGCTTCTGTTGAGTGGTCTGATAGCGGTTCATGCTTTAAGGATGTAAATGGAAAAGAGTATATTGATTGTTTAGGCGGATTTGGAATTTATAATGTTGGACACCGTCATCCAAAGGTTATCAAAGCTGTTACAGATCAGTTAAAAAGACAGGCACTTCATAGCCAAGATTTATTAGATCCATTACGTGCAATGCTTGCTAAAATTTTAGCTGATATTACACCTGGAGATTTAAAATATTCATTCTTTACAAATAGTGGGACTGAAAGTGTGGAAGCAGCATTAAAGCTAGCAAAAATGTATAGCGAACGCAGTACATTTATTTCAACTACACGTGCATTCCATGGAAAAAGCTTAGGTTCTTTATCAGGTACTGCAAAAGGTATGTTCCGTAAACCATTTTTACCGCTAATTCCTGGATTCCGTCATGTTCCATTTGGTGACATTGACATGATGAGAAAAACATTTGAAACATGTTCTTTAGTTGGTGAAGATGTTGCAGCAGTAATCCTTGAACCAATTCAAGGTGAAGGCGGAATTATTCTTCCTCCTCCAAACTACTTAAAAGAAGTTCGTGAGTTATGTGATGAGTACGGTTCTCTATTAATTTTTGATGAAGTACAAACAGGTATGGGTCGTACAGGTAAAATGTTTGCTGCTGATTTATATGAAGTAGTACCAGATATTATCTGTCTTGCTAAAGCATTTGGTGGAGGAGTTATGCCAGCTGGTGCAGTAGTAGCAAAAGAAGAAGTATTCAAAAGCTGGTTCCCAAATCCATTTATGCATACAACAACATTTGGTGGAAATCCATTAGCATGTGCGGCTGCTATTGCTACAATCAGTGTATTACTTGAAGAAAAATTACCTGAAAGAGCAGAAGAGGTTGGAGCATATTTCTTAGATCAATTAAAAGAAGCTGCAAAAGGACATGAAGACAAAGTTTTAGAAATTCGTGGTCAAGGTTTAATGATCGGAATCGAGTTCCATCAAGATGAAATCGGCTATGAAGTTTCTAAAGGAATGTTTGATAAAGGTATCCTAGTTGCTGGTACGTTAATTAATTCAAAAACAATTCGTATCGAGCCTTCATTAAAAATTAGCTACGAAGAGGTTGATATTGTAGTAAGTGCATTTAAAGAAATTTTAGCTACTATTCAAGCTTAATTTATTCACCAGCATGTCATGACATTATAGATCATGACATGCTTTCATTACAGTCGGAAAAAATCGTTATAGATAGGATGGTGCAATAATGGCAGATCGAAAATTTGTTAAAATCCAAACGTCAATTCCTGGTCCGAAATCGCAGGAGTTACTTGCGCGAAGAAATAAAGTGGTTCCAAAAGCAATTAGTAATAATAGTGAAGCTTTTGTAAAAAAAGCAAAGGGCGCACTAGTTGAGGATATTGATGGCAATACATATATTGACTTTGCTGGAGCAATTGGAACTCTAAATGTGGGACATTCCCATCCTAGAGTAGTAAGAGCACTTCAAGGACAAGCCGGTGATTATATTCATACAGGCTTTAATGTCATGATGTATGAATCTTATATTCAACTTGCTGAAAGACTAGCTGAGATTTCGCCTGGAGATTTCGATAAACAAGTAGCATTTTTTAATAGTGGTGCAGAAGCAGTTGAAAATGCAGTGAAAATTGCTAGAAAATATACAAAGCGTCAAGGGATCATTTCGTTTACTAGAGGATTCCATGGCCGTACTTTAATGACAATGACAATGACTAGTAAAGTTAAGCCTTACAAATATGGATTTGGACCATTTGCTCCTGAAGTGTATAAAGCACCTTATCCATACGTGTATCGTCGTCCAGAACAAATGAATGAAAAAGAATATAGTAAATTCATCATTGAACAATTTGAGCAGTTCCTAATTGCAGAAGTGGCACCAGAAACAATTGCTGCTGTTGTAATGGAACCAATTCAAGGTGAAGGCGGCTTTATTGTTCCGGATCTTGATTTTGTTAAAAGAGTTAGAGAAATTTGTACGCAATATGGCATATTGTTTGTAGCAGATGAAATTCAAACTGGATTCGCTAGAACAGGTAAATACTTTGCGATCGAGCACTTTGGAGTTGAGCCTGATTTAATTACGATTTCAAAATCAATGGGTGCAGGAGTACCTATTAGTGGCGTAATTGGTAGAAAAGAAATAATGGAAGCTTCCGATAGTGGTGAAATCGGCGGAACATATTCTGGTAGTCCACTTGGATGCCGTGCAGCACTGGCAGTACTCGATATCATTGAAGAAGAAGGATTAAATGATCGAGCTGTTGTCATTGGTGAAAAGGTTAATGAGAAAATGTACCAATGGGCAGAACGATTTGAACAAATAGGAGATATTCGTGGAATTGGTGCAATGTGTGCGATGGAGATTGTCACAAATAAAAAGGATAAAACACCAGATAAAGCTACAGTTGGAAAGATTGTAAAAGAAGCAAATAACAGAGGGTTAATGTTATTAAGCGCAGGAATTTTTGGTAATGTGATTCGTTTATTAATGCCACTAACGATTACTGATGAGCAGCTTGAAGAAGGACTAGATATTTTAAGAGAGTCCATCGAGGCTGTATTAGTTCCAGAACTTCAATTGGAGGTAAACTAAATGAGCCAAATTAAAGAAAAATACGAAGTCTACCCTATGTATATAGACGGTGCATGGGTTGGGACTGATCATGAATATTATACAAAGGTTACAAATCCTGCAACTGGAGCGGTTGTGGGTGCAATTCCAACAGGTGGTACATATGAAGCAAAATTAGCTGTTGATGCTGCTCATAAAGCCTTCAAAACTTGGTCAAAAAAGACTGCAGAAGAAAGATATCATTTATTAATGAATTGGTATCGACTGATTGACGAAAAGAAAGAAGAAATTGCTAGATTAATGACAATTGAGCAAGGGAAACCAGTAAAAGAAGCGCTAGGTGAGACTGTTTATGCAAATGGCTTTGTCTCTTGGTATGCAGAAGAAGGTAAACGTGTATATGGAGAAACAATTCCTGCATCACAGCCTAATAAACGAATTCTTGTTAGAAAAGAACCCGTAGGTGTTGTAGCAGCAATTACACCATGGAATTTCCCAGCAGCAATGATTACTAGAAAAGTTGCGCCTGCTCTTGCAGCTGGTTGTACGACGGTTATTAAACCAGCAACACAAACACCTTTAACAGCATTAAAGCTGGCAGAGCTTGCACATGAAGCAGGAATTCCAAAAGGTGTAATTAATGTTGTTACTGGTAAATCTTCTGAAATTGGTGACGTATGGTTAAAGGATCCAAGAGTAACGAAAATTACATTCACTGGTTCTACCGAAGTTGGCAAAACGCTAATGAAAGGTGCAGCAGAAAATGTCAAAAAGGTTTCTCTTGAACTTGGCGGAAACGCACCATTTATCGTAATGGATGATGCTGATTTATCAAAGGCAGCAGTTGGTTTAGTTCAATCTAAATTCCGTAATGCTGGTCAAACTTGTATTTGTACAAATCGTATTTACGTACAAGAAAGTGTAGCTGAAAAATTTACGGACCTATTTACAAAAGAACTAGAAAAATTAAAAGTTGGTAATGGTTTAGAAGAAGGAGTTGATGTTGGTCCTCTAATTGATCATTCAGCTTTAGAAAAGGTAAAAACATTAGTCGAGGATGCTACTAAAAATGGTGGGAAAATTGTTTTTAGTGGTAATAAACCTTCAGAAGAAAATGGATATTATTATGCACCAACAATTTTAACTGGAATTACAGATGAAATGGCATGTATGAAGGAAGAAATTTTTGGTCCTCTAGCACCGATTTCTACTTTTAAAACGGAAGAAGAGGTAATCGAACGAGCAAATAATTCAAATTATGGTTTAGCTGCTTATGTGTATACAGAGAATTTAAGTCGTTCATTCCGCATTACAGAAGCACTTGAATACGGAATTATTGGCTTAAATGATGCTTTACCTTCAGCTGTTCAAGTTCCATTTGGTGGTTATAAAGAGAGCGGTCTAGGAAGAGAAGGCGGTCATTTTGGAATTGAAGAATTTTTAGAAGTTAAATATATTTCAATTGGGTTAGACATTTAAAAATCTGTAAGCCAGTTAAACATTCAGGTGCAGGCTATTGCAATTGAGCGTTTACTGGCTTATTAATTAGATTAATAGAGGTGGAAAAGTTGCCGGGTGCATTACATGGAGTTAAAATCATTGATTTAACAAGAGTGCTAGCCGGTCCCTTTTGTACGATGATCCTTGGGGATTTGGGGGCCGAGGTCATAAAAGTAGAAAGTATAAATATTGGTGATGAAACAAGAGGATGGGGGCCACCTTTCGTGGAAGGTGAAAGCGCTTATTATTTATGTGCAAACCGTAATAAGCAAGGCATCACATTAAACTTAAAAAGTGAACGAGGTAAAGAAATTTTAAAAAAGCTAATTACTGAGGCTGATGTAGTTGTTCAGAATTTCAAACCTGGCACATTGTCGAAGCTAGGATTTGGCTATGAAGATTTAAAAAAAATAAAAGATGACATCATATTAGCTTCCATTAGTGGATTTGGCAGTGTAGGGCCGAGTTCAAGTCTACCGGGATATGATTATATCATTCAAGCAATGTCTGGTTTAATGAGCATTACAGGCGAAAAAGAAGCAGAGCCAACAAAGGTAGGAGTAGCGATTTCAGACGTTTTAACTGGGCTTTTTACATGTATTGGGATTCTTGCTTCATTGCAACATCGAAGTCGTACGGGAGAAGGCCAAGAAATCGATATTTCGTTGTTTGACTCACAGCTAGCTGCTTTAGTAAATGTAGCTAGTAATTATTTATGCAGTGGAATTGTACCCGAGCGTATGGGCAATTATCATCCTAATATCGTTCCATATCAAGTTTTTACGGCAAGTGATGGGGAACTTGTCATAGCAGTTGGTAATGATGAACAATTTAAACGATTTGCGCTATTAATTGATGAGCCAACTTTATTGAACGAAACATTTAAAACAAATACTAGTCGACTACAGCATAGAAAACTAATAGAGCAATTAATTCAAAATAAGTTAAAAACGAAAACTAAGAATGAATGGAAAGAATTATTAGATCAAATAGGAATCCCGAATGGACCAATCAATAATGTGAGTGAAGCTTTACAGTCTGACCAAGCTAAGTCGAGAGATATGGTGTTAAATGTAAATCACCCATTTATAAAAGATCTAAAGCTAGTCGGATCACCATTAAAATTATCAAAAACGCCAGTTGAAGTAGTAAGACATCCGCCCCTGCACGGCGAACATACTGATGAAATAATGAGTAAGCTAGGTTATTCCCGAATTGAAATAGAAGAAATGAAATTAAATAAAACAATTTGAGGAGGAAATAAATATGGATTTTTCATTATCAGAAGAACAAGTTAGTGTAAGGAAAGTAGTCAGGTCATTTGTAGACCGAGAAATTATCCCTTTTATTAAAGAATGGGATGAAAAAGGACATTTTGAAGCAAATATTTTAAAGCGACTAGCTGATTTACAATTAATGGGTGTATGTATTCCAGAACAATACGGTGGAGTAGGAATGGATTATAATACATTAGCGATTGTATGTGAAGAATTAGAACGTGGGGACACGGCATTTAGAACGGCAGTCTCTGTACATACAGGATTAAACAGCATGACTTTATTACAATGGGGTACTGAAGAACAAAAGAAAAAATTCTTAGTACCTCAAGCTCAAGGGAATAAAATTGGAGCATTTGGATTAACTGAACCGAATGCTGGTTCAGATGTAGTCGCAATGACAACTACAGCTGTAAAAGACGGTGATAGCTATATTTTAAATGGGTCTAAAACATGGATTTCATTATGTGATGTTGCTGATCATTTCTTAATTTTTGCTAAAACAAACCATGACATAAAGCATCATGGAATATCATGTTTTATTGTAGAACGTACTTTTGAAGGCGTTTCCACAAAAGCAATCAAAGGAAAAATGGGTATTAGAGCTGGAAATACAGGCGAAGTATTTTTAGATGATGTAAGAGTTCCTGCTGAAAACCTTTTAGGCTTTGAAGGTGAAGGCTTTAAAATTGCCATGTCAGCACTGGATAACGGACGATTTACAGTAGCTGCTGGTGCTTGCGGCTTACTTCAAGCATCTCTTGAAGCGAGTGTAAAATACTGCCACGAACGTAAAACATTCGGCAAAGAAATCGGAAAACACCAACTAGTACAGCAAATGATTGCAAAAATGTCATCAAACCTAGAAATCTCTAGATTATTAGTATACAAAGCAGGTTGGTTAAAAAATAACGGCAAACGAAATACAAGAGAAACTTCACTAGCAAAATGGATTTCATGTAATGCCGCAAACGAAGCAGCAAACGATGCAGTTCAAATCCACGGTGCATATGGATTCTCTAACGAATTCCCAGTAGAGCGCTACTTAAGAAACTCAAAAGCACCTGTAATTTATGAAGGTACTCGTGAAATTCACACAATTATGCAAGCTGAATACGACCTTGGCTATAGAGAAGATAAAGTTTTAAGAAAAATGCTTCCATCTTGGCCATTTGAAGAAGTTTCAGTTGAAGTAGTGAAGTCTTAATTTGTAATGTGTAAACTAAAAAGGACCGGGCGCGATTATCGCCCGGTTTTCTTATTAAATTGTATACATGATCGAGCATTTTTCATTTTCGAATTCAAAATTACATCTCTTTATAGTACTTTAAACGGTAAAAACTGTTGGATCCAAGGAGAAACATATATGCAAAAACTAATAGTAACAACATGGTAAAATCTATATCCATCAAGGCAAATGCTAAGATTAAGGCTCCAAACACTAAAACCATCATGTCATATGCCTTCGCTTTTGCTTGATTAGTGATTGCCAAATTACGCTCATCTTTTTTGTCAATTTCTAGCTTTTTTGCTGCGGCAGGATTATTCTTCACAGCGAAACGGAGCAGTATTTCTCCCATACCATGACCAAAAATACTACAGCCAAGCCCAAAACAGATATAAGGTAACACTCGTAACAAACCTTGTGGATCGTGATTTGTTTTGATGAAGTAAATACCACCCGCTAGTAGTACAAAAGCCACTGCGGTAAGATAATAAATCGAATTAGTTTTTTTCATATTTTAATCCTCCTCATAAATAAAGATCTCTTCAATACTCATACCGAAAAAACGAGCAATTTTGAACGCTAATAGGATAGAAGGGTTATATCGTCCGTTTTCCAGTGAACCGATCGTTTGCCTTGATACTTCAAGAGCAGTTGCTAATTCTTCTTGTTTAATTCCGCGTTGCTTACGGATTTCTTCTAAACGGTTGAGCAACATGGTCCCTCCTTTTTTTATGGAAAGCTAACTTTCCATAGGTTAAGTTTATCGTGCAAATGGAGCAATATCAAGCATACTTTCCATTTGGAAAAGCATTTATTTATTGAACGATCGTATTGCCTTAGCTGAACAAAAGTAGAGGATGATCATTAGTCGAATATCATTTATTTCAATATGTGACAAATTAGTTCAATAATATAAAAGGAAAATACTGTAAATTATCGAATATAATAATAAACTGTAATAAGTTGAGGAACAGCTAAACTAATAATCGAAAATGAGGTGAGGTAAATGACATCATTGGGATATTTATTTTGGGGATTTGTTATTTTAATAATCGCATTTGGTTATTTTATGCAAAAGAAATTCGGAACGGGCGCACCAAATAAAAGTGATAATCAAACAATGAATGAAGAAATTGGGAGAGAAACAACTAAAGTTAATAATACGAATAATCCTTCTGGACCATTTTAAAAAGTTTAATGTGATTACTGCAAAAGTGATTGTGGTCTATTAAAAACGAGTCGAATCACCTTTTCAAAGCAAAATAAATATAAGTAATCTTTAAAGGAGTAACTTTCTAAAATGAACATAACAACAATCGGTTTCTCAAAAAAATCTTTAAGAACCTTCTCAACAATCCTTCAACAAAATAGAGTTACCCATCTAATTGATACTCGTCTACATAACACATCACAACTAGCAGGATACGCAAAAAAAGACGACTTACAATTTGTAATGCGTCTATTAAATATTCAATACACACATGACACAGATTTAGCACCAACAGAAGAATTACTTAAAGCAATTAAGAAAAAAGAAATCGCTTGGAATGACTTCGAAAAAGACTTTTTGAACTTGATTCAAAACCGTAAAATTGAAAAAAAAATAAACGATTTTACAAGTATTGGTGTTCCATGCTTTTTATGTAGCGAAGAAAAACCACACCATTGTCATCGTAAATTAGTCGTAGAGTACTTAAGAGAATTTGATCATCGTTTTGAAATTATTCATTTATAAGGCTATTTAAATCCGAAGAAAAAAAGTAAAGACTGTCTATTAAAGACAGTCTTATTTAAGTTACTTTATATGAGTACTCAACTTATTTTGTATTTGCTGTAAAACATCATTAACATGATCCATTTCCAAAATAATTTTATCGTACTTATGATTATTCAATGTTAAGACTAAATTGCCTTTGTTCGTACTTGTCGCCACAAAATAATTCAATCCGTCCTTTTTAAAAAAACCATATTTACTTGGGCCCATATGTGTACCATATACTTTCCATAAATACTGCTGGATGTCCTCTATTGAAACTTCCTTAATATCATTATAGGGAATTTCAATTTTATGCTTTAGCCCAAGTACAGATTCTAAACTAGATAATGTAATAACTAATTGATTTTCTTCAAATAAAATTGTTTTCATAAAAGTTCCCTCCTTACTTCTTATACGATTGAGAATCGAATTTCGTTCATTTTTTTTAAAATCTTATATTTTTAGAGCAATTTATACATAAAAATGAGCGACCGTTGTTATCGGAATCGCTCATCTATACAAAATTAAACAAACGTTTAATTAAATTTAATACTCTAAGTCAGATGAAGTAACTCGCTTTCGAAATACCCAGTATGTCCAAATTTGGTACGCAAGCACAAATGGGATTGTAGAGAAAGCAACGATTGTCATGATTTTTAAAGTATAAGGACTTGATGAAGCATTATAAATCGTTAAAGAATAGGCAGGATCAATCGAACTGATCATAACTCTTGGGAATAAATCTAAAAAAACCGTTATAGTCGAAAAGACTATTGTTAAACCGGTCATAATAAATGCCCAGCCTTCACGTTTAATTTTAATAAAATAGCGGACAGAAAATAATGTGATCCCGGATAAAATCGGAATCGCTCCTGGAACGACACCGTAGCGCGTAAAAAAGTCTGTTTGAAAATAAGCTAGTATAATAAAAATAGACATAAATGTAGTGGTCCACATACCAATTTTAAGAGCAACTGAAAAAGCTTTTTCTCTTAGTTCGCCTACCGTTTTAAGACAGATAAATAACGCTCCATGTAGAAGAAACAGTAGTACAACACTAATCCCGCCAGTTACTGAAAAAACACTGATTAAGTCCCAAAACGTACCAACATAATTCATTTTAGAATCAATTGGAACGCCTCGCATTAAATTGGCAAGTGCAACTCCCCATAAGAATGGGGGCAATAAGCTACCGAAAAAAATAATCCAATCCCAAGTTGAACGCCAAGCTGGGCTTTTTTGCTTACTGCGAAACTCGAATGCGACTCCTCGACCAATCAAAGCTAATAGCATTAAAAAGAGAGCCATATAAAAACCGCTAAATAAGGTAGCATACCAATTTGGAAAAGCTGCAAACATTGCACCTCCAGCGGTAATAAACCATACTTCATTCCCATCCCAAAATGGACCTATCGTATTAATGATTATTCTCCGATCTGTATCACTTTTACCGATAAACGGTAATAGCATTCCAACGCCAAAATCGAAGCCTTCTAGGAAAAAGAATCCGATAAATAGAACGGCTATTAAAATAAACCATGTTGTTTCTAACATATATAAATAGTCTCCTTTAATATAATTTTGGTTCTAACGATTCCTTATGTTTACTAGTATCTTTAGTTGCTGGACCTGCTTTTATAAAGTGAACAAATAAATAGATTAGAACAACTAACAAAATCGCATAGACAACCGTAAATCCAATAAAAGTAGTTAATACCATTGGAGAAGATACGGTTGGGGAAACACTGTTTTTCGTCTTCAATACGCCAAATACGGACCAAGGTTGTCTTCCAACTTCAGTCATAATCCATCCAGCTGAATTTGCAATATAAGGAAGAAAAATTGCAGGTAGCATTAAATTAAGGAATAGTTTTTGATTGTCTATTCGATGACGATAAACGGCAAATGATCCATAAAGGGCAAGTAAAATCATTAATCCACCAGCAAATAACATAACGCGGAAACTCCAAAATGTTGTTTTAACAGGAGGGACATAGTTATCAGGGCCAAATCTTTTTGAATATTCAGCTTGAAGATCTTTAATTCCTACAACTTTACCGGTAAATTTATTGTAAGTAAGAAGACTTAATAAACCAGGTACTTGAATTTCAAAAGGGTTTTTTTGATGATCTACATCAATATTCGCAACTAGTGCCCATGGAGCACTATTACCAGTCGTGTCCCATAAAGCTTCAGCAGCAGCCATTTTCATTGGTTGACTATGCATTAAATGTTGAGCCTGATGATGTCCTGAAAATGCGACTAATAAGTTAGAAACTAATGCAACGACAATAGCGATTGAAAAAGAAGGTTTAAAGATTTCAGTTTGTTGTTTTCGTAGCATTTTATATGCACTAAGACCAGCCATAAACATCGAACCTGTAGCTAATGCACTAAAAACGACATGCGGGAATTCTACTAATACTTGTGGATTAGTTAATAGAGCACTGAACTTTACCATTTCAGCACGACCGTTGCGTAAAGTGAAACCGACTGGTTCTTGCATAAATGAGTTTGCTACTAAAATCCAAAAAGCAGAAATCGTCGTACCAATTGCCACAAGCCAAATTGTAGCTAAGTGAATTTTAGGTGGTAGTCGATCCCAGCCAAATATCCATAATCCTAAAAATGTAGATTCTAAAAAGAAGGCAACTAAAGCTTCAATTGCTAAAGGACCACCGAAAATATCACCCACATATCTGGCATAATCTGACCAATTCATGCCAAATTGAAATTCCTGCATAATGCCGGTAACGACACCTACAGCAAAATTTAGTAGAAATAACTTTCCCCAAAACTTAGTCATGATTTTATACTGTTCATCTTTTTTTATTAAATATAGAGTATGTAAAAATGCGATTAAAAAGGCTAATCCAATTGTTAGAGGTACGAATAAAAAATGATAAATTGTTGTTACTGCAAATTGCCATCTAGCCAAAATAAGATTACTTAACATAATCATACTAGCCTCCAATTCTTTTAAAAGCTTATATCATGTAGGCTTAGTATTAGTAAAAATACGAAAAAAATTTGAACTATCGATAATTTTTTTTCATAGCTAGAAAAATGCTAGGGAATAATATCATCTAGATATGTGAGTTATTTACTATTTTCAAAGAGGTATATGATATGGATCCGAAAGTAAAAGGTTATTTTGATAACTTAGAATCAAGAGATAAGAATTTGCAATACGAAGCCTTTAACTATATTATTTCCGTAACAAAAGAGACAGTGGATTGGTCGTATGAAGTATGGGATCGGTTAAAATCTGAGCTAACAAATAAGGGGAATCATCAAAGGTCAAGAGCTGCCCAATTTCTTTCGAATTTAGCGATAAGTGATCCAGAGAAGAGAATGCTTAATGATTTTCCAGCAATTTGGCAGGTTACATATGATCCAAAGTTTGTAACCGCGAGACATACTCTGCAGTCAATATGGAGAGTAGGGCTAGCTGGTCCGGAACAAAGAGCAATCGTCATTGAACATCTAGTAAATCGATTTTTAAATTGCAAGGCAGAGAAAAACTATACTTTGATTCGTTACGATATTATTCAATGTATGAGAAATCTATATGATGCAGTTAAGAATGAGGAAATTAAGCAAAAGGCATTAGAGTTGATTGAAACAGAAGAGGATCTAAAGTATCGAAAGAAATATATGACAGTGTGGAAGTGAAGAGCGAAAAAGTCTTCAGGGCTTCAATTTTTTTAGAAATATGAACGATAAAAAAACGAATTCGCATGGAATTCGTTTTTTTGTTTTATATTAGCTCATCATTTGTTTAATTAGCTCACGATTTCGTTTTTTAAATACTTCGTTATGAGATGAAACCATAGCTGCACCGCTAGCATCAGGCTGAATAAATTGCTTCGCTTTATTAACGGCATTCGCCGCATCCTGAAATGCGCCAGCAATCAATTGCAGTTTTCCTTCATGCATTAAAATATCGCCAGCTGCGTATATTCCTTCAATCGAAGTTTCACTCGTTGTATTACCTTTTATGTAGAAGTCTTGAATCATTTCTACTTTAATTTCACTATTATTAAGTAAAGAAGTATCTTGTTCATAGCCATGGTTGATGATTACTTCGTCAATGGCTAAGTGAGATATTTCACCCGTTTCGTTATTTGACAGTTCAACTTTTTCGATTAATTCGTGATTTTCACATGCGATCAGTTTTGTAATAGAAGTGTTGAATAGACACTCAACTGAACTATTCATTAATTGAGAGACTTGTGCTTCATGGCCTTTAAGTGCATCTTTTCGGTAAGTTATATAAACTTTTTTGGCAATCGGCTCTAATTCATTAGCCCAATCTATTGCAGAGTTACCTCCACCAGAAACAATAACTGTTTTATCTTTAAATCGTTTAAGTGACTTAACTGTATAGTTTAAATTTGAAACTTCGAATCGTTCTGCACCATCTATATTAAGTTTCGTTGGATTTAAAATACCGCTTCCAACTGCAACTATGATTGTTTTAGAATAATGCAATTGACCTGAAGATGTTTGTAAAATAAAAATGCCATTCTCATCTCGAGTGATCGTATCGACCTTTTCATTTAATACAACAGTAGGATCAAATGTTAATCCTTGTTGAACAATTTGACCGATGAACTTTTCACCCGGAATTGGAGGCTGCCCACCAACATCCCAAATCATCTTTTCAGGATAGCAATGAACTTTACCACCTAATTCAGATTGAAATTCTATAATTTTTGTCTTCATTTCTCTTAAACCGCTATAAAAAGCAGAGTAAAGTCCAGCGGGACCTCCTCCGATTACTGTTACATCATATAGATCATTTATGTTCATTACCGTCTCACTCCAGAATATTCTGTCATTGATTATCATTCTCAATAAAATATAAACCATTTTTAAGAATTTTTCAATGATTTAACGAAAATTTAATATTGACATAATTAGTAAATAGAATTATATTTACGTAGTGACATAGACTGATAATAATTATCATTATCATTTCGGTTGAGAAATAAATATAAAATGAATGGGGGTCCGTTTATGGTACGGTTATATACTGATGAGTTGACCATTGGTTACGGTGATCGTTTGATTGTAAAAGGCCTTAATATAAAAATTCCGGATAAACAAATAACAACCATTATTGGCTCAAACGGATGTGGAAAATCGACACTTTTGAAGGCGATTACTAGAATTATCTCGCATCAATCCGGAACGATTATTTTAGATGGGGAAAACATTTCTTTAGAGAATACTAAATTACTAGCTAGAAAGATGGCAATTCTTCCACAAACTCCAGAGAGTGCGAGCGGGTTAACAGTAGGTGAATTAGTATCTTATGGTCGATTCCCATATCAAAGTGGATTCGGTAGACTCACAAAAAAAGATATTGAAGTAATTGACTGGGCGCTTGAAGTTACAGGTACAAAGGATTTTAAGTATCAAGCCGTTGATTCACTTTCGGGCGGACAACGTCAACGAGTTTGGATCGCTATGGCGTTAGCACAAGAAACTGAAATTATTTTTCTTGATGAACCTACTACATATTTGGATATGGCACACCAGCTTGAAATTTTAGAGCTGTTACAAAAATTAAATCAAGAACAGGACCGTACGATTGTAATGGTCTTACACGACCTGAATCAAGCTGCTCGTTTTGCTGATTACATTATTGCTATGAAAGACGGCGAAATCGTAAAAGCAGGCTCTTGCGAAGAAGTCATTACGCATGAAGTTCTAAAGCAAGTTTTTTCGATTGATACCGTAATTGGCAGAGATCCAAGAACAAATAAACCAATGTGCATAACATACAATTTACTTAAGGGAGAAGAAAAAAATGAAGAAAATCTTAATACCGTTTCTTTTAATATTCGTGCTAATTATTAGTGCATGTAGTAATAAGGCGGCAAGCAAGGATGATTCTAAGAATGAACCAAAAAAGTCTGGAACTATTACATATCAATCTCAAAATGGACCAGTTAAAGTACCTGCAAATCCTAAACGTGTAGTCGTATTATCATCATTCGCGGGGAATGTAATGTCTTTAGGAGTTAACATCGTTGGTGTTGATTCTTGGTCAAAGTCGAATCCTCGTTGGACTGAAAAATTAAAAAATGCTGAAGTAGTGTCAGATGATAATATCGAAAAAATTATTGAATTAAACCCTGATTTAATTATTGGGTTAGATAGCGTTAAAAACCTTGATAAATTAAAGAAAATTGCACCTACTGTTGTATATACATATGGAAAAGTAGATTATTTAACGCAACAGATCGAAATAGGTAAATTATTAAATAAAGAAAAAGAAGCTCAAGCTTGGGTAGATGATTTCAAGACTCGTGCCGCGAAAGTCGGAGAAGAGATTAAAGCTAAGATTGGTCCAAATGCAACAGTTTCTGTCATTGAAAAATTCGACAAACAACTTTACGTATATGGAAACAACTGGGGTCGTGGTACAGAAATTCTTTACCAAGAAATGAAGTTGAAAATGCCTAAAAAGGTTGAAGAAAATGCGCTAAAACCAGGCTATTATGCCATCTCATTAGAAGTACTTCCTGAATTTATGGGAGACTATGTAATCTTTAGTAAATTCGATCAATCTGATACATCTGTAGAAAAAACAAATACTTATAAAAATACACCAGCAGTAAAAAACAAACACGTTTTTGAAGTTAATGGAAGTGAATTCTATTTCAATGATCCAGATACTTTAGATATGCAATTAGAGTTCTTTAAAAAGCAATTTTTAGGTAACTAACATAAAAGAGAGTAGGAATCATAAAATTCCTACTCTTTCATTCTATAAAGAGAAGATGAGGGGCTAATGAAGCAGAATAATAAAGGGTCAATTCCGTTCTTTTTTAAACTTTTAATAGGCGTTATTATTTTTATTGCTATGTTTGTCATTGCAATTGTTTTCGGCGCAGCGGATACAACGGTGCGCGATGTCTGGAATGCGATTTTTACAAACTTAAATAGTCAACAGATTTCTATTATCCGAGAGTTGCGGTTACCTAGAGAGGTAGCAGCAATATTTGTAGGAGCAGCTTTAGCAGTTGCAGGTGCAATTATGCAGGGGATGACAAGAAATCCACTTGCAGATCCAGGCTTGTTAGGCTTAACAGCTGGAGCAAACGCAGCTTTAGCAATTACAATGGCTTTCCTACCAAACGTAAATTATTTTGGGATTATGATCGCTTGTTTTATAGGAGCAGCAGTTGGTTCACTGATTGTTTTTGGAATCGCTTCAGTCAAAAAAGGTGGATTTTCTCCTTTCCGGATTGTTTTAGCAGGGGCAGCTGTTACGGGCTTTTTAACTGCTATTTCAGAAGGCGTCGGAATTTACTTTAAAATTTCTCAAAATATTTCAATGTGGACTTCGGGTGGTTTAGTAGGTACTTCTTGGGGGCAAGTAAAATCAATTGCACCTTTTATTATAGTAGGTATAGTAGTGACGATTTTTCTAGCACGCCAATTAACAATACTTAGCTTAAACGAAGAGGTTGCGATTGGCTTAGGTCAAAATACAACAAGAATTAAAATAATCTTGTTTATCGTAATTGTTTTACTTGCTGGATCAGCAGTTGCGCTAGTAGGAAATATGGCTTTTCTAGGTTTAATGGTACCTCATATAGTACGTGGATTTGTTGGTACTGACTATCGATCTATTATACCAATGTCTGCTATTTTTGGAGCTACATTCTTATTATTGGCAGATACACTAGGTCGAACAATCAATATACCTTACGAAACACCAGTTGCAGCGATTGTCGCAATGATTGGCCTCCCATTCTTTTTAATGATTGTACATAAAGGAGGCAAAGAATTCTCATGATCCAGTCTGCTATGATTCGAAGACAAAGATTAATCGTAATAACGTTATTCATTCTTATATGTGCAACAATGTTTATTGGAATGGGTATGGGATTTTCAGCTATTCCATATAGTAGACTACTTCCAACATTTTTAGGTGATGGTACATTTAAAGAACAGTTTGTCATTTTTTCAATTCGATTACCTAGAATGCTCATTACTTTAATGGCGGGTATGGCACTTGCACTATCCGGTGCAATTTTACAAGGTGTTACAAGAAATGATATGGCTGAACCTGGAATACTAGGTTTCAATGCTGGTGCCGGTGTAGCCATAACAATATTCTTTTTATACTTCCCGATTGAAGCAGGTTCATTTGTTTACTTAATCCCAATAGTCGGATTTTGTGGCGCAATTGTAACCGCAGTCGTCATTTACTTATTTTCTTATAAGAAAAATTCCGGTCTTCAACCGATCAGACTAGTTTTAGTCGGTATTGGTTTTTCAATGGCCCTTTCAGGAATCATGATTGTATTAATTTCATCTGCAGAACGTGAGAAAGTAGATTTTATTGCAAAATGGTTAGCAGGAAATATATGGGGGACGGATTGGCCGTTTATTTGGGCATTCCTACCTTGGTTAATAATTTTAATTCCATTTACACTATATAAAGCAAATACGTTAAATCTTCTTAATTTAAATGAACCTGTTGCGATCGGCGTAGGGGTTTCATTAGAAAAGGAAAGAATTATTTTAATGCTAGCTGCAGTTGCATTAGCAGCATCTGCTGTTTCATTAACTGGAGGAATCGCATTTATTGGTTTAATGGCACCACATATTGCGAAAAGTTTGGTTGGACCACGAAATCAATTGTATATTCCAGTTGCAATTTTAATCGGTGGTTTATTATTATTGGTTGCCGATACAATCGGACGAAACTTAACTAATTCGGAAGGAATACCAGCGGGAATAATTGTAGCATTAATCGGTGGACCTTATTTCGTTTATTTAATCTTAAAAAAAGCATAAATGAATTATGATTTTCAATTAAAAAAGACATTGTGAACTGCATGATCAGTTCACAATGTCTTTTTTGAATTAGGTATTTTAGAGAATGTAACTTAAAGTTTAATTCTGCGATTTATACAGTTAAATCTTCGGTAATATATTTAACTTGGCCATCTTTTAATGACTGAATACGAGCAAGTGATTCTACTCGATATCCACGTTCACGTAAAATCTTTCCACCGTCTTGGAATGATTTTTCGATGACGATTCCAAATCCAACCGTTTCTGCTTTAGCTTGTTCGATAATTGAAAGTAAACCAAGAGCAGCTTGTCCATTTGCTAAGAAATCATCTATTATTAAGACTTTGTCGCCTTCTTCTAACCATTTATGAGAAATTGAAATTTCATTTTCTTCTTTTTTTGTAAATGAATACACTTTGGCAGTATAAACATCTTGTTGCATTGTAATTGATTTCTTCTTACGAGCAAAAACTAGTGGGACATTTAAAGCTAGTGCTGTCATAAGTCCAGGTCCGATACCAGAAGATTCGATCGTAACTACTTTTGTTATTTTTTCTTCAGCAAAAAGCTGAGCAAATTCTTCACCAATTTCTTTCATTAAAACAGGGTCCATTTGATGATTTAAGAAGGCATCCACCTTTAGTACATCATTTGCTAAAACAATTCCTTCTTGTTCAATTTTCTTTAGTAATAATTCCATAATGCTCCCCCTTATCTAGACAAAAAAACTCAAAACATGTACTTCACTGTATAAAAAATGAGTGAAGTAACACATTTTGAGTTTTGGATTCGCTCTTAAAATAATAGATGTGTTACCACTCATAGTCGGTATTTTTACGGTTAACCGGTAGAAACTTGTGAGCCATATCCTCACGATTATACGAGTAGTGAATTTTATAATTTTAATGAAACTATAACATGTTAATAGATTCAGGTCTAGCAATTAACATGTGTAAATTATTAACATTACAACATTAATTGCAAATAAACTTCGTAAATTCATTTACTAAATCTCGGTCATAAACAGTGCCATTTAGTCTTTGAATTTTTTTTAACGACAAGTCAATTGAACAACTTTTTTTATATGGACGGTCATGTGTTAATGCGTCAAAACTATCAACAATTCTAACTACTCTTGAATTAAAATCAATTTCGTCACCGCATAAGCCCTCGTAACCAGTCCCGTTAATATTTTCATGATGATAACGAACAGCATTTAAGACTTTATGATGATCTAAAAGATTCTTTAATATTTCATAACCATAAATTGTGTGATTCTTCATTAAATCCCATTCGTTGTCTGTAAGAGGACCTTGTTTTTGTACGATTTCATTTGGAATTTGAAGTTTTCCTATATCATGAACATATCCTATAAAATGCAATTGATTCGATTGAGATAAAGGGAGATTTAGATGCTTACTGAATCGATAAAGCATTTCTCCGACACGCATCCCATGCATGAATGTTTCATAATCAAGTTTGTTTAAAAGATCGATTAATTCATTTGTGACTAAGTTTGGCCTTTTTTTTATCATAAAATCACCTTTGAATGCTTAATTAATTAATAAAAGTTTATTTTAGAAAATGAGCGATATGGTTAAGATCACGCTGTGACAGCGGAGGACTAATTACCGCAACAGGTATATCTTTTATATCAATATGAAAATCAGCAATAATAAAATCTACTCGTAGTTCGCTAATTCTTTCATTTGTTATTTCACCATTTTGAAGCTCGACAAATCGGATTTTATTACTGAATTCTTTTGTTAATTTTGCTGTTATATAATGTTGGACACCATAACCTTCACTAGTTATTAGTAGAACTCTATTTTTTATAAAAGATAAATTAATAATGATTGCTTGAATATTTAATGTAATTTTAGCAACTACCTCATTACTTACTTCTGGATAAGAAAAATGTTTGCACCAATGACGAAATACATTTTTTACATGATTAAATAATTCAGGATAACGCTTTTTAACGTAATCTGAAATTGGACAGGATCTATTTATTCTACTGTTAATAAATAGAACTAAGGAAAGGGCTCTAAATTGTTTTTGTAAAGTGAGAATAAAATCGTTATTACCATGTAAATTTAAATCAAGTTTATTTTCGAGCATCGTAACAAGAGCGTGCAATTCCAAGTAAAATTTCCCTGATTTATTATGGTAGAGTTTAATTACTTCGTCCTGATGTTCGTCTTCACTACAAAAATAAGGAAATGTAGAAATCATTAGAGAAAGGGCAGTTATTTCATTCAATGGAATTAATATTTTATATGCTTTTTCTAGCTGCGCACAAATCTCAATTGCAACTGAATAAAACTTTGAGTCTTTTATATTGTTTGAGGGATTTAAATCCAAGTGCAAATCTCTGTCGATTCTTTGGAGCATCGTGCCAACGTAGTAAATATATTTGAATGTTGTCGATGGAGATAAAAATAAATTATTATTTTCAGCTGATATAGAAACAATTTCTTCAATCGTTGAAAACGATAGTGAATCATATGGCCATGTATTTGTATGAGAATAAAGTCCGTATAGTACATCACAGCATAAGATTCTTTTTTGAAACTCATTTCCGATTATTTCAAGGGGAGCACGCTTTAAAGTTAGGTTATACGATTTTAATAAAGTGTCTACCCGTTCAAGGATCTTATAAACAGTATTATGATGCGTATATAAAACCTTGCCTAAATCACTAATGTATTCAACATCCTTTATAAGGATAAACATGATGACTTGTAGTGACAGAGAATTCTTAACAAATAATGAACGGACTTGTTCAAGTGTTGAATTATTAGGGTTATTTATATAAATACCCTTTCCCTTAATTGTTTCAATATGCCAACCTTCTGGGAATGTTGCGTTGATTATTTGTATGTCAGTTCGAATTGTCTTTTCCGTACAGTTTAACTTTTTAGCAAGCTCCTCCGTTCTAAACCATTTTTCTTGACTGCTTAAAACATCAATTAATTGTAATCTGCGTAAACTAGCCTTATCCATCCCATCTCCTACTTTTATCAATAAGTAAATTTTTTTACTAACTAAATGTAATTCACAACTTTGCGGTATGAATCACAAAAAATGTTATATTTCTAAAATCATTTTAATCTTAGATGGCCGACAAAGGTATGACTATTTTTACCGTTAAAAACGGTAATAAATAAATTAGAAATGTCACAAATAGTTTTTTAAATTGCTAAAAGACATTTTATATATTAGCCGTTTTTACCTATTGAAACGGTAAAAAATAGCATAGGAAACTTTAATAAGCAAAGATATAATTTGATTGACAGAAGAGAAGCCATTTTAATTCGTAGATGTAGATAATTATTAAAGTTTGGTGATCTAAAATTGATAATTGGAGGAGGGAAATGATGAAGAGTATGATCATGCTTTTTATTCTAGGAAAACTTTTGCTAGTCCAGTCTATTGTATACAGTGGAATTACTTTAGTAGGATTTTTATTTAGTATTTTTATTGTTGTTTTGCTGTATTTACTTCCGACCTTTTTAAATTTCAATAAAAGAGAACTACATATTGGATATAGTTTCACATCTTTAGTAGTAGGAGCTATATTATTAATTTGCACTGTTTATGAAAGGTATGCGGTTTATTCATTTTCAAGTCTGTATCAAACTGAAGAATTCTCAATGACACTCTTCTCGTTTTTTATGGTAAGAGATTTACTTTTTATTTTCGATTTCCTTTTGTTGCCGTATTTCCTACTGTTTAAAGAAGGTAAAATAAATAACCTACATATTATAAAAATATTCTTTAGAAAAGAAATCAAAGGGATTAGGACAAGAAGGCGTAAGAGTATTTTTAATTACTCTCCACTAAAAAATATTACTCTTAATGAAGAATAAACAATCGAAATATTTGTTAATTTGAAAGATGAAGCCAGATAAATTAAGTTCGAAAAACCTCACTTTATTAAGGTGGGGTTTTTTATTTTTAAAGGATGACCCAAATTGGGCGTTTGAAACAGTAACAATGCCCAAGTACTCATCATATTTTGTATTTGAGAGTCTGCATTATAGTAGATTCAATTGAGTGAACTGTTTTTATTTTGGGTCTGTAAGTTGTATTTTTTAGAGCTTTAGAATTTTTATTTCGGAGGTTATAAGAATGTATGATTTTCAAAGAGAACTTCAACAATTAAATGTTGGTCAGTTACAGTCTAGTCAAGTAGTCCCATGGGATTATTATCAATATCAACCTTATGATTCTCGAGTTTTTGCATGTTTCTTCCCTTTCTTTAGTTGCTTTGGCTGTGGAGGTTGTGGAGGTTGCGGAGGCTGTTTCCGTTGCGGAGGTTGTGGAGGCTGCGGTCGCTGTCATCGTTAATTTGTAATGTTTTATAAAAACTATTTGTCCATTAAGGTCATAAACCCCTACTTATATAAAGTAGGGGTTTACTAGCGTTATGTTATGACATAAGGAATACTAAAAAAACATAGGATTATGAAGAAAGTATTTGTGCAGTTCAATATACAGCTCACTGCATTGAAGGGGTTGAAAAGTATGTCCAAATTGAATTCATCTACACGGCTAAAAGTTAATCGAGATACTTTTTTTATACCTGATTCGAATGGAGGTGTTTATTTCAGGAATAATTTAAGTTCATTTCGTATGGAAGGTGCTTCTGTTTACCAGTGGATTGAAAAGTTATTTCCTATGTTTAATGGTGACCACTCATTGGGAAATTTAACAAATGGACTTCCTAGCCAATACGTAGATCGAGTATATGAAATTGGAGAAATACTATATAATAATGGCTTTGCGCGCGATGTAAGTAAGGATCATCCACATCAATTGTCAGAAGAGGTTTTAACTAAATATGCAAGTCAAATAGAATTTCTAAATTGTTTTGGAGAGTCTGGTTCCTATCGTTTTCAGACGTATCGTCAATCAAAAGTATTAGCAATTGGATCTGGATCTATTGTCAATTCGCTAGTTTCGGCATTACTTGAGTCAGGGTTGCCGAAGTTTCACCTTCTAATAACGAGCCCGGAAAATACCGACGAAAAACGAATAAAAGAGATTGTAGATCATGCCAAGAAAACAGATACTGAGGCAGAAGTTGTATTAATAAAGAGAGAGAAGCTTTCTTTACGAGAAATTGTTTCTAATTTTGATTCGATTTTATATGTTTCAGAGGATGATAATTTATATGAACTTAAGATGCTGAATGACATATGTAAAAGGGAGAACAAGAGATTTATCCCTGCAATTTCTTCACATAAGATTAGTATGGCTGGGCCACTAGTGACGCCAAATTCTGTGGCTTGCTTTGAGTCAGCTTGGAGAAGTATTCATCAAGAAATACTGAATGACGGGGGGACACTGCAACCTTTGTCTTCCATGACGGCAGCAATGCTAACGAATATCATAGTGTTTGAGTTATTTAAAGACATTACAAATTCACGTGAGAAGGAAAAATATAATCAAATTTTTATTATTAATCAAGAAACGCTTGAAGGTAATTGGCATTCATTTTCGCCTCATCCATTGGTTAGTGGGAAGGCAAAGGCCAAATTAGTTCATAATTTTAAAGAAATGCTAGAGCAAAATATTAATAGAAGTGACCAAAGCAAGTTATTAACATACTTAGGGCAATTTAACTCCCAAGAAACGGGACTATTTCACGTTTGGGATGAAGGAGAATTAAATCAACTTCCTTTGGCTCAATGTCAGATACAAGTAGTTGATCCACTCACTGAGGGGCCAGTTAAACTATTATCAAATAAAGTATGTACTGAACTAACTCACGAGGAAGCACGAAGGGAAGCAGGGCTTACAGGGATTGAAATGTATGTATCACAAATAGCGGAGCAAATAATCAAGAATTCAGAAACTGAAGTTGTGGAGAGTCTTGAACCACATGAATATATTGCCATCGCTACAGGTCAAACTTTCTCAGAGAGTATTTGTAGAGGACTACAAAAATATTTGTCCGAAGAGCTTGATCAGCAAACGAATGGACAAAAAAACAATATACGAGAAGTAAATGAAATAAAAATAGAAGATGAACGGGCCAGATTTTATCTACAAGCATTTAATACGATACAAGATTTACCGAAGATAGCACTCGGAAAGGAAATTTTCGGATTTCCTGTAGTATGGATTGGTACAAAACAAGGTTGGTATAGAAGTGTTGGTTTAAATATAACAATTGCCTTTCAAGAAGCATTAAAACAGGCACTTAAGGAGGCACAAAACAAGTCTTCATTATATGATTCAAAGGCTATTGAGACTTCAGCTGTTTTACTTGAAGAAAAGCAAAAACTCGACATCATAATTCCAGAATCTAAAGGTACTGAACATACTGATCTTTTACTTTCGGCTATATACATCTTAAAGCAGAATAAAAAGCAAATTTTATCGCTAGAATTAATGCTTGAATCGTTTAATGTAGAGGAGCTAGCGGGAGTTTATGGCGTCTTGTTAAGAGAGGTGAACCAATCTTGAAATCAGTCGTTACCATTTTGGGAGAGGGACTATTAACGAAATATGTGTCCGAGATTCTTGTAAATAAGTATCAAATAGTCCAGCAGAAGGAAATAGACGTTCCGATCCAAGAAGACACTAATTTAATATTGATTTTGGACGACGCATGGAATCCAAAAGTTCTTGAAAAAGCCGACGAAAAGTTAAGAACAGCTAATGTGCCATGGTTACGTGCCTGTGTTTCATTTGGAGAAGGTGTAATTGGACCTTTAGTGCGTCCGGGAAAAGTTGGTTGCATTAAATGCGCCGATTATCGACGTATAATGGCCGGCAGAGAACGAAGAGAAATGCTAAAAATAGATGATCAGTTATTAGAAGGTGATGGGCAATCAAGTGATGTATGGGGAACTAGAACAGGATTACTACAAATGGCTTATCTAATTGCAGCTGAAGTAGAAAAGTTTATGAACGGGAAAGAAACGCGTATAGACGAAAGAATCTTTATCTTAAATTTAAAGACATTTAAAAGCTCAAATCACTTTTTTTTACCAAACCCATTATGTCCAAATTGTGGGCAGTTAGATGATGATACATCTGATTCTGCGATTATTTCACTTGAGCCTAGTATGAAAATTACACCATCAAGCTACCGCAGTCGTTCGATGGATGAATTGAAAAAGGTGCTAGTTAGCGATTATTTAGGTCAACGAACAGGTTTTTTAAACGGAAAGGCATATGATCTAACTACCCCATTTGCAGATGTAGTTGTAAATTTACCACTACTTCAAGGGGATGAAGGAACGGCAGGACGGACTCTCTCATATGAGTCTAGTGAATTAACTGCTATTTTAGAGGGGCTAGAAAGATATTGTGGTCTTACTCCTAGGGGGAAGCGAACAGTAGTTCACGATAGTTATCAAAATTTAAAAGACCGGGCAATTAATCCGGAAATCGTTGGTACTCATTCAAAAGAGCAATATTCTTTACCACACTTCCCATTCAAGTCATTTAACCCTAAGCGTAAAATGGATTGGGTATGGGGTTATTCCTTTATGAAAGAGGAGCCGATTCTTGTGCCTGAGTTACTTGCTTATTACAGCTTGGGCTGTGGACATGGATTTGTGTATGAAACTTCAAATGGTTGTGCACTTGGAGGTAGTTTAGAAGAAGCTATATTTTATGGTATTTTGGAAATTGTTGAACGGGATTCATTCTTAATGACTTGGTATGCAAAGCTACAGCTTCCTCGACTTGATCCTAAATCGGCGAATGATCAAGAGCTGGATTTAATGATTGAACGTATGCGCTTGGTTGGTGGGTACGAACTTCATTTGTTTAACTCGACGATGGAAAATGGAGTTCCAAGTATCGTAGCAATTGCAAAAAATCTAAAAGAAAGTGGCTTAAATCTCATTTGCGCTGCCGGTGCTCATCTTGACCCGGTTAGAGCGGTTAAGAGCGCAGTGTATGAGTTAGCTGGAATGATGTTAACTTTGGATAAGAAGTTTGAAGAAAATTACGCCAATACTATGAAAATGCTTCTAGATAATACGCTCGTTAAACAAATGGATGATCATGGAATGCTGTACGGATTGCGACAAGCAGAGGAGCGTTTAAAGTTTTTATTAGATGATAACCGCCCATTAAGGACGTTTGAGCAAGAATTTAAATGGAATACAACCCATGCAGATTTGACGAAAGATCTAAAGGATATTCTGCAAGTTTTTAAACAATTAAATCTTGATGTCATTGTAGTTGATCAAACTACACCTGAGCTTAAACGAAATGGACTATTTTGTGTAAAAGTATTAATCCCTGGGATGCTGCCGATGACATTCGGAAATCATTTAAAACGATTAAATGGACTTGATCGAGTGCTAAAGGTTCCGGTTAAATTAGGCTATGCGAAAAAGCAACTAAAGCCGGAACAATTAAATCCATATCCACATCCGTTTCCATAGGGGGTGTTTTAGGAGGTTCATTAGATGAGTTTACAAACATTTCTACACAACCTTCATTTTGATATTGAAAAGGCAAATCAATCAAACTGGGAAGTAGACTGGGAGGATGCGCCTTTAACTTATAAATTATACAAAGATTTACCTATAATACCTCTTTCACTGGACGTGCCACTGTCCTTAACAGAGGAAAAAAACGCAGTAAATCCGAGCTTAAACAAAATAGGATATTTTCTATGGTATGTATATGGATTAACTCAAATTGCCCAAACGGCTATCCCTTCTGGTTCAAATGAGACCGTTAAAATGATGTCGTCGAACCGAAGATTTGTACCTTCTGGTGGGGGCTTATATCCTAATGAATTATACTTATATTTAAAAAGCGATAAAGTCTCTTCCGGGATTTATCATTATGATGTAGCTAGACATTGCTTAGTTTTATTAAGAGAAGGAAACTTTGATTCTTATGTATCAAGTGCTCTAGGAAATAGATGTGATATTCCTAAGTGTTTTGGTACTATTTTTATTTCAACAATGTTTTGGAAAAACTTCTTTAAATATAATAATTTTTCTTATCGTCTCCAAAGTTTAGATGCTGGTGTACTAATTGGACAGATTTTAGAGGTGTCAAAACGCTTTGGGTTTAAAGCAGGGGTATACTATCAGTTTTTAGATCAAGCAATCAACCATCTAATTGGTGTGCACGAACGGGAGGAAAGTATATACGCTGCAATTCCGATTTCTATTGAAGAATCGTCTTTATTTTCTAGTGAAAATAGTAAAAGCATGAGCTTCAATTCAACAGATTTAAGTAAAGAATTACCAACAGTTTCGCACAAGTATATATTAAAATCGAAAAATATAAGAGAATTCCCAATGCTGATTAAAATGAATAAACTATCAATGATGGAATCGACTCAATCATTTAAAAAAGTAGACAAAAGTGATGAAGTTATAGAAGGTCAGCAACGAATAACTTTGCCTAAAGTCAGTATGTTATCATATGATCTAGCAGCTATATGTAAGAAACGCTTTTCACCTGAATTAGACTTTACAATACGTCCCGTCAGTCAAAAAACTCTAGCGACACTACTTCAAGAGACAACAGCCACCTTTTCGTATTTGAACGATTTAGACGAACCCTTCAAAAAAAATAAAAATCGTCCCAAACTATATATGTGTTTACACAACGTCGAGGGGATTACCGATGGCGCATATTGCTATGATGATCTTACTCATTCCTTAATAAAAATCAAATTAGGTGATCATCGAATCCAGCTTCAATATGGAATGAATGCTTCAACTGTAAACTTATGCCAAATCCCAATTTGCATACATGTAGTAGGAAACAAAGAACACATCAAGTCGACACATAGCTATCGTGGCTACCGAATTCAACAAATGGAAGCCGGCATGATGGTGCAGCGATTACTGATCGCCGCATCAGCCTTAGAAATGGGTGGCCATCCACTATTAGGATATGATGTAAAACTGTGTGACGAAATATATGAATTAGAAGAAACAGAAAAAACAAGTCTAATACAAATCCCGATCGGATATTATCGAAATAGACCTTGGATGCTAGGAAACTTGCACGGTTGATTTTTAAAAGTGGGTAGAGCTGAAGAAAGAAAGACAGCGATTTTATTTAAGTGGAAATTAAAAGTACACAAGATTATCATATATTGGATCAATGAGAAATGAGGATACTTTTTTAGTATCCTTATTTTTTTTTGAGCTTAAAAATAGCAACATGCTCATTGTATAAATAAATAAAAAAATACCGATAACAATATTAAATGAATAAAAAGGAATGATTAATATGAGTTTAAGTAACGCCATTATTTTAATGCAAATTCTACTTATTTTTATATCATTGATCATTACTGCTGGAATTTGTTACTTAACATTTAAGTTTATAAAATACTTAAAAAATAATTTTTAATTAGTATGTTACACGTTTGAAACATTTTTAAGTTAGGATATTAAATAGTGAATTGACTCGACATACATTCGACATGCAATTTAGTTTATATAGTACTTTTGACTTAAAAATACGTAGTGTTCTTCGATTGATTGTTATTTAAATATAGAATAAAAACCTTCAAAAAGAAGGTTTTTTATCCTAATAAATATTTAACGTAAATATCCCCAAAGTATAATTGGTGTAATTAAAAATGTATAAAGTAAAAATTGAAGTATGATAATCGGTGCAATTTCCCTAAAGTCTTCAGCCCAAAACTTAGCAATAGTAGCAGTTATGGCTAGTTCTAATAGGGGACCAAAACAAATTAACCATTTCATTATTTTTCTCTCCTGTATATAGTTTCTTAGATGTATTAGTTTTTAGTGAATTCTTTTTTCCTAAAAATTCTAAAAAATTTATTTATATATCCATCAATAAAATTATATTAACACAATTTTAGAATTGTTAAAAATACTATTTATTACCATGACATATAATTAAAAAAAATGTCAGATTATAAAACTTTTTGTATAATTAAATTCGTCTATTGTTAGTAGAGAAAATATAAAGTAAAGTTTTTGCTTTTTTTAAAGTTAAAGTTGATTTTTTGTGACATGAAAAATGATAAAAAATATAGAAAATATAGGAGGAGAACAGAAAGTGTCTAGTAGAAAAAAACCAATTATAGGTATAGCCATTTCATCTTTAGTTATAGCAGCAGGAGTTGTAGGTACTATAAACTATCAGAATCATAATAAAGAACCTAAAACAATTGTGATTAAGAAAAACGATCAAGTCAAAACAGATATTGTTAAAAATAATAATGTACTAAACTTCCCAGATTATTATAAAACAACAAAAGAAGACGAGTCCGGTTTATTAGAAGTGTTAAACATCGATTCAAATTTAGTTTTAGTTAATAAAGATCGAAAACTACCAGATGGATATGAACCGAGCGATCTTATCTATCCATCCATTCCTTTAAATGGAGCAGTAAAAGATAAAACAAGAATGAGAAGTGAAGCTGCTCATGCATTAGAAAAATTATTTGCTGGTGCAAAATCGGATGGATATACATTAACTGCAATTTCTGGATATCGTTCATACGATCGACAAGTTTCGTTATACAATAATTATCTATCTGTACATGGCGAAGAATGGACTAAAGCATACAGTGCATATCCAGGAACAAGCGAACATCAGACTGGACTAGCTATGGACGTTTCTTCACCATCATTTGGTAATGCTTTAGAAGTCGGATTTGCACAAACGCCTGAAGGAAAATGGTTAGCAGAGCATGCACATGATTACGGATTTATCATTCGTTATCCTGAAGATAAAGTAGACTTAACACATTATCACTATGAGCCATGGCACATTCGTTACGTAGGAAAAGAATATGCTACTTATTTATATACAAAACATCTTGCACTGGAAGAAGCAATGCCAGCTAAGAAATAAGAAAAGCTAAGGTAGGAAGAGTGGGTGAAAAGGCATGTTCTATAATGGGACATGCCTTTTTAGTGTGCTGAAATAAAAACTGGTTCATGAGTTAAAAAAAGCGAGTGAATTTGAAAAAAATTAACTCATAAGGGGTTCATGAGTTAAAAAAAGAGAGTGAATCTAAAAAAAATTAACTCATAAGAGGTTCATGAGTAAGTAAATAAGCAAAAAGATGACATCAACCACATATTTTCAACATAATAAAAAGGCACGTCCTTCAAAGAGGACATGCTTTTTATTGATTTATTAATGTATTGGCCATTCTAAGTGCTTTGCGTGTTTGTTTGCATTTAAAATAATAGTTAAACAATTCTTTTTCTGACTGATTGATTAAATACGCAAAGCCTAATTTTTTAAAATATGGTAATGAGTAATCCGATAAATATCGATGATAATCATGTTCTTTTTCTAAAATTAATAGATCTAATAAGGTGAATAAACAGATAAACAATTTATCGTTTTTCTCGGAAGCTAACTGGTAGCCTTCATTAATAAGTTGTAGTAATTCTCCTTTGGGTAAAAGTTCTCCATAATATGAACTTCGTATATATCCTTCGAGTGAAAGTATGTATGGGATCGATTTATGATCCTTCAATTTCATCGATTCGAAATAATATTTTTTCGCTAATTCGTATTCGTTTCTTCGATAGTATTCAAATGCTAAATTATGATATACTCTAGCTTTTCGTTCGTTCGATTTGCAAATTTCGCAGCTTTGGATTAAGTTTTCAAATCTTTTAATGATTTCTGTAAAGTCTTCATTATCTTTAACTTGTATGAGCATAAGCATCTCGGAATCAATTACACGTAGATAGGAATTTATACTTTTGAAATATTGACGAGCTTTATCAGCATAGAAATAGGCCATTACAGACAACTCGTTTGAGTGATTGGCTGATGCTAAATGATAAAAATACTCCTCATTAGCATATTCTTCATTATTTATTTCTTTTAAAACTTGAATGGCATTTAAAGGCTCGTGTATTGTTAAGTGGTAAATTCCTAACACATGTCTAAAAAGATTCAATTCATAAGGTGATAATTTATGCTTTATTTTTTTGATTTCAATGATGAGCTCCAAGGCTTTATCAACTAAATTCTGTATTAAAAAGTATCGAATACGAAGTAGTTTATATTGATTTATATAATTTGATATTCGTATTAGCTCTTCTTGTTCAAGCTCTATGTTTATTTTTTCTACTTCATCAAATAATTGCATGACAATTGCCTGTTGCCAATTATCGATCTGCTTTTTGATATTTTGTAATTTTAATATCTCTTGCTCGATTTTTATTCCAAGTCGATCTGATAGTAGTGTAATGATTTCATGTGCATATTCAGTTTGAGATCTTTCAATTTTACTAATATGAGTACTAGAACAAATACCTTTTCCTAATTGCTCTTGTGTCATTTGAGATTTTTCTCGATAATATTTTATGATTTTCCCCTCATACATAATATATTTCTCCCCTTAGAAAACCTTTTATTAAAAGTTTGAGTAGTAGAAAACCAACAATTCCCCCAAGTTTATAATAAAAATTTCTATTGAATTTAGATGACTTTCTTCCAAAATACAATCTATCAATCAATAAATTTAGTAAAATATGAGACTTTCATCCTAAAAAGACAATCTAGAAACGTTTTTTTGTCATGAAATAAGAATTCAAATGAAAACTTGGACTGAAATAACCCCTATTTACCATGAAAAATCGCTAAATTACAATCAAATTGTTAGAGTTATTTAATTATTCTTAATCTAATTTTACATCATTTTTTTAATAGGAGGAATGAAATAGATTTAGATACTTAATCATTTTTGATTTGTGTTCTATTAAGATTCAATTTTCACTGAGTTAATCTAACGAAGGATAAAGAGAAGGAGAGCATGGAAATGAAGATTAGAAAGAATAAAGTGTTAAACGTGATGGTAACTAGTGTATTGACTACGAGCTTTTTTACAACTTATTTAATGCCCCCAAAAAAGTCTTATGCAACTTCTAATTCTGTAGAAACACTCTTAAAGGGACTTACGGATGAGCAGAGACAATCAATTAAACGATTAACTCCACAAGAAGGTTTTGTGGTGGATCCAAGTTTATTATCATTAAAGGACAAAAACGCAAACATTATAGTTGAGCTTAAAACTTCACCAATCGAAAAGGATCAAAATGGAAAAATAAAAGAAGTGTCAAAAAGTAAAAGAGAAAAAATTAGAGGCGAACAAGAATTTTTTAAAAAGCGATTATCGGAAATATGGAATAAGAAAAACCAAAAAGCAGAAATAAATCAAGAAGCGAAGGAGGCAACTAGCCGGTTTCATATTAAGCAATCATTTGAACATGTATTTAATGGAGTGGCTATGACAATTCCTACGGATCGAATCAATTCACTTCTTGAAACGGGTGTAGTCAAACGAATTTGGAAGGATAACAAAGTTAGTGTACCAATTAATGAGCTAACCACTAAAGATTCGAAAGAAAATAAAGTAGTCCCTCCATCATTACCACTTTTAGGTGCCGATCGTTTACATAACGAGGATATAAATGGTCAAGGAATTAAGGTTGGAGTTCTTGATACAGGTATAGATTATAATCACCCGGATTTAAAGGATGCTTATAAAGGTGGTTATGATTTTGTAGATAATGACTCAGATCCGATGGAGTCAACGCCTGCTGATCTTATCGCTTCTGGTGAGCCTGCCGAAGTCGATGGTCGACCATTTGTTACCGAACATGGAACACATGTAGCAGGAACAATTGCTTCAAACCCACGTAATAATGTTGAATATGCGATGACCGGCGTTGCACCAAATGTTGATTTATACGCATATCGAGTACTTGGTCACTATGGTTCTGGATATGATTCTTGGATTATAGCTGGTATTGAGAAGGCTGTAGAAGATGGTATGGATGTTATTAATCTATCTTTAGGAAACAGTAATAATTATTCGTTGGATGCTACAGCTGTAGCAATTAATAATGCAGCGCTTCAAGGGGTAGTTCCTGTTGTAGCTGGAGGAAATGCGGGTCCGACACCAGGATCATTAGGGTCACCTGGTTCATCACCATTAGCAATTACTGTTGGGGCAAGTGATGTTCCTACAGATATACCGACAGTAAAAACGAGTATAGGTAAGGCTGTAGTTAGTAATGAGCTAATGGCTCACGGCTTAGGGAAAGATTATTTAAGTGTTATTGATAAAAAATTGAATGTTGTTGACGTAGGAATCGGTGCGGAAGAAGATTATGCCAATAAAAATGTTACTGGGAAAGTGGCACTAATCTCACGCGGTACATTATCTTTTGACGAAAAAATTCGCCGTGCTAATGAAAAAGGGGCAGTAGCAGTGTTAATTTATAACAATATAGAAGATGAGATTCCATTTTTCTTAGGTGAAAATTTTGGGTATGTACCTACCTTTAAAATGAGTCAAGATGAAGGGCAAAGCATTGTAGATGAACTTAAAAAGAATCCAGATGCTGAATTAAAAATGACAGATTTACAGTCAAATATGACAACGGGCGATGTATTAGCAGACTTTAGTTCCCGTGGTCCTGTTAGTAATAATTTTGATATTAAACCAGATGTAGTTGCACCTGGAGTATCCACTTTTTCAACGGTTCCAGAATATATAAACAATCCCCAGGAGGGTACGGATTATTCAACTAGTTACGCTAGTATGGATGGAACTTCAATGGCTACACCGCATGTTGCGGGAGTGGCTGCATTACTTCTTCAATCCCATCCAGATTATACGGTTGCAGATGTAAAAGCTGCACTTATGAATACAGCAGATCCTTTAAAAGGAAGAACTTATAATGTAAACGAAGTTGGAGCTGGACGAGTGGATGCATATGAAGCCGTTCATAATACGACTTTAGTCGAAGTTCAGAATAAAACATATACATTAGATGAGGATGGATTAAAAAAACAGATTGATGATGTTTCAGGTTCGTTACCATTTGGAAGTATTACACAAACAAGTGAGGAACAAAATCGAACAACATCAATTAATATTAAAAACTTAAGTAATCAAAATGAAACATACCATACGAGAGTAGAATTTTTAACGATTGATAATGTTTCAAAGGATGCTAGTAAAAACGGAGTAAAACTAGAATTACCTTCAACTGTAGCAGTTAATGGAAACGAGAGCGTTAATGTAGATGCGAAAATATCAATACCAAATTCTGCTGAGGTCGGTATTTATGAAGGATATATTTACGTAGAAAATGAATCAAAGACACAGGAATATCAAATTCCATTCCATGTTCGATATGCAACAAGTGGCTTCGCAAAGGTTGAATTCTTTAAGAATGCAATTACGAGTGATTTAAGTAATTACCACCCAGATATATTACCATTTACTCCAGTTACGATCAGATTAAACAGTGAAATGAAAAAAATAGATGTCGTTGTTAGTGATTTATCTGGAAAACCAATTGGATTATACGGTACTTTCGATTTAGATGGAGCAAATGTTGATACAGACTACTTAGTGATGTACGGATTTTCAGGTGATGTAAAATTATTTACAGGCAACCCAAATAAACCACTATCACTAGAATATGAATCATTAGATGAGGGCAAATATATGGTTTCTTATATTGGTACAGATGCAGATGGAAAAACCTATAAGGTAGACAATGATATGGTAATTGATAATACACCTCCAAAAGTAGTATTTGATAAAAAGACAGGCATAAATGAAATTACTAGTGAAGATTTAACAACTGAAACAAACCCAATAGATGGTAAAGATTACAAAGCTTACTGGGTCCACGGTAATGTGTATGATGATACGATTGACTATTTAAAGAGCAGAGGACATAATCTGACACAAGAAGCGAATACGGTTTATGCTTACCAGGATTCATCTTGGCCAACAGCACAATTTTTCCCTACAGCAAATGGAGATTTTAAATTTGGAGTACTACCAGAGGAGTATGCTAATTACCCTACAAATATAGCAGTTTATACTTATGATTATGCAACTGCTGGTAACCCGATTTTCCCTGATTTTACAATTATTAATAAAGGTGATCGATATTCAACGATTAATACAGCGGCGAAAGAAGTAACGCTTGGTTCAGAGTTTACAAGTACATTTACTGTCCACAATGCAAAAGATTTAACAAGTGCAAATGCAACAATCAATATTCCTAACTATTATAAAGTCATGAGTGTAAAGCAATCGAAGCAATTAGATGAGTTAATAAAGAAAAATAATTGGAGTGTTAGTATTGGTAAACCACAAGTAACAGAAGACACTTGGTCAAATATGACGACAATTTCGATTGATATTAAGGACAAAAAGACAAAATTACCGGTGAAAATTAATGGCAATATTGATTTGTTAGATATTAATCTAAAAGTCGTGAGTGATCTTAACTATATGAGAGAAAGCGGATTTTATTATCAGGAATCAACTTATCAGACAAATGAAGGAAATCAAGTTACATTACCAACATACGCTAATCACTTTAAATTCATAGCTCAACACTCAGTTTTGGAAGGTTATTTCCACGGTGAGGCAGTAAACTTTTATAACTATGACTTAGATTATTCAAAATTAGGTGTAAAAGCATATGTTGTGGACAAAAATGGAAAACAATATAAAGCGGATATTTCAGAAAATGGATATATGACTATTTTTGATATTCCAGCAACTGCAGATGATTACACATTAGTAGTCAACATTCCAGGGCACTATCAATATAGTAAAAAACTTAAATTAAGTAAATTAATAGACGGAAAAGTCCAAGGTATAGACTATTTCGCTTATACTGACACTGCTGCAGCGGGAGATCTAAATGGAGATAATGTAATCGATATTTTCGATGCAAAAATAATTGCAAATAAAGCGAAGGCAACAGGCGATAACTTGAAGGAAGATTTAAATAAAGATGGCGTAGTTGATCTAGTAGACTTCAATTATGTTGAAAAGAACTTTATGACAACAAATCCATATTTCCCTACTTCAATTAAACCAGTTGAAAAAACTAGTAAATTAACTTTAGAAGAATTGAAGAAGAGCTTTAATTAGTTAAAAGATTTAGACCACAAGGGATTTACCTTGTGGTTTTATTACGTTTAGAAAGTTCTGCTAGCTATGTTAAGATAAACTTGTTAATTGAAAAATGTTAATGTAATTAGGAGTGAACGGTTATTAATACGCTTTTGCGAGTATTAGGTATTGCCTTATTTATTATAAGTGTACAAGGTTTGATAAGAGGCATTGTCCCTTGGTTTAGCAGTGGCGATTTTAATTTTATCTTACCGTTTGGATTGGAACAGTATGCTTTATTTTCATATATCGTTATTTTGATTATTGGACTTGTTTTGATATCTAAAACCAAAAAATTTGATAATGAGTAAGCTGCTGGACAGCGAACATAATATGTCCTGTGTTGATTAAGTTGTGAACCTTATTAGTAAAGTAGCTGTTTTTGTGCGTAAATACGTTAGTTTTGTTCATAAATGGGTGAGTTTTGTGCATAAACCACTGAGTTTCGTACATAAACCACTAAATTTTGTTCATAAGAGCCATTCCGCGCCAAAGAATGGCGACAATCCGATAAAAAAACAAAAAGAAAACCACAAGGAACATGATTCCCTTGTGGTTTTACTCATTTTACTTCCATGATTCAATTGCATTTGTTACTAATGAAGCAAATACTTTTGCGCCGTTTGGTTTTAAATGAACGCCGTCTGGTGAAAAATATGAGCTATGATTTGCGCTAGCACTATGCCAGTCTAGAACTCTAGTATTAGGATATCTATTTGAAACTTCTCTTAAAGTTTTATTAACGAAAGATTCCCAAGGTCTAGGTACTCGCGTGTTTACAAATAAAATTTTTCGATCTTTTCCAATTAAATCAATTAGAGAAGACATTTGTTTTCCGGTGAACGGACCATTTGTACCTAGTTCAATGACAACAATATTACCAAGCGAATTTGTGTTTTTAGCTTGTTGAATAATGCTAGTTGCTTCAGTAAATTGTCTACCAATTTTAGCGTTTACTGATAAAGATGGATAGGTCTGTTTGAGCTGAGGAATCGAATTAATAACAATCGAGTCTCCAATAATAAAGATGTTTTTTTGATTATCCGTAACATCAGGTGTATTAGTGTTAGTTGGAGTTTGGTTAGTATTTACATTCGAATTCTGATCTTCATTCTTATTCTCATTTTTATCGTCATTCTTTTGTACATTCTGATCTGGTTCATTTTGTTTGGTTGTTGTATTATTCGCAACGGGCTTTTCATCGGTTTTTGATGGGTTATTGCTTTCGTTATGCTGAACTGGTTTCGTTGCTACTTTATCATGATCAACTACGTTAGTTGAAGGAGGCGTTTTAACATTGTTTTGTACCGTTTCAGCTGATTGCTTTGATACGGATTGAACTGACTCTACCTCTGAGCTTGCTTTTACTCCTTTAGCGTCTGGAAGTACTGATAGCCCAAAGCTAGCAATTCCAGCTAATAAAACAAACGTGCTAATCATGACGATATGTTTGTAGAAGAATTCTTTTATATTAATATTTCCTGAGAGGAAGTTCTTTAAAAGTAATCTTAGTTTGCCTTTTCGAATCGGATCTTCAATGTAGCGATATGAAAGTGCTGCAAGAACAAATATTAAGGTAATTTGAATAAGTGCTCTAAAGATTGAAACATCACCTGCATTTACTTTAGGGGTAAATAATATAATTACGGGGTATTGCCATAAATATATACCGTATGAACGTAATCCAATCCATTTCAATGGCCTCATTGATAAGAATCTACCAATCTTGCTTGTAGGGTGTGCAAGCGCCGCAATTAGCATAGCAGCAGAAATTGATAATAGGAACATTCCCCCACGATATAGGAAACTATCATATTGATTCGTTTTCCCGACCATAAGTAGAAAAATGAATAAACCAGTAATTCCAACTACATCAATTAAAATTTTTCCAGACTTTGTGACGTGATTTGTAAGCTTTCGACTCGGCCATACTAGTGCTAAAGCTGCACCTATTAGTAATGAAAAGGCTCTCGTATCAGTACCGTAATATACTCTACTCGGATCACTCCCTGGATGGAATAATATAGCCATTAATATTGCTGAAACAAATGCGCCGATTAATGTAAATAAGAAAAGTCGATCCTTATTTTTAATATATTTTAAGCCTAATAGAGTAAGGATTGGCCAAATGATATAAAATTGTTCTTCAACTGCTAACGACCAAAAATGATTTAATAATGATGGGTTTGCATATGAATCAAAATACGAAAGATGATGAAAAATGTACCACCAATTACTGTAATAAAATATTGCAGCTACCGAATCTTGTTTTAAATTTCCGATCATAGATGATTTAAACAATGAAACGAATGCTATGAGAATAAGTAATAACGTAAACATCCCAGGTAAAAGTCTTTTGGCGCGACGGAACCAAAAACCTTTTAAGTCGATTCTATTATTAATACTCCACTCTGCAATTAATAGATCAGTAATTAAATAACCTGAAAGTACGAAGAAGACCGATACTCCTAAGAACCCACCAGATGCCCAGGAGAAATTTAAGTGATATGCAATTACTGACAAAACCGCTAAAGCTCTAAGTCCGTCTAATCCGCCCATGTAACGATACTGTTTATTTGTATTAGACATAAGCTTTGCCTCTTCGTTTAAACACCTCATAAACGATTTCTTTCTCAAAAGAATGTTGAACGCTTGGAAAATCTAACTTTCTAGCTTTCTGAACCAAAAAGTTCATTGTAAACTACCCCTTCCCCTAATATAACTACTTATATTAGCCCTATCTTTATTTATTTGGCTTATGATTATATCTATTTCGTTTCGCTTAAAAGAGAGCCAAGTCTCAAAATGAGAGAGGCTCTTTTAAATTTATTTGTTTATACTGTTGCTTTATTAAGGATAAATTAAGGAAACCCTGCTATCTTATATAATGATTACCGACTAAATCTTTTGAAAGAATATCAGTCGGAATAATGAATTCAACAATACCCATATAACCAGGGGCTACCTCATATTTATCAAATGAGATTACTAATTTATGATCATTATTTATATAGAAATTTTGATTCTCTTTAATACTTGTAAAAGCATCAATTGAATAATCCAGATTTGCCTCAGGTATCCAGTATACCTTACTTTCGTCCTTTTTCATCTGCTCTTTCATCTGTTCTTTAATATTTTCACTAATTATTTTTACATATGATTGATCTTTAAAAAGGATTGGTAATGACAATAAGATTTCTTTTTTCTTATCAATCGTGTCAAACTTCATAGTTGTTGACGAAGAAGCGGCAGTATTGACAACATATCGTTCAATGGACAATATATCCTCATTGTCTGTTTTGACTTCATAACCGCTGTCAATTCCTAAGTGCGCACCAGAATCCTTTTTGACTGATTCTGTTTCTTTCTTGAATTGTTCATAAAGCTTACGGTTTTCATCTAAGTATTTTTTGTTCAAGCTTTGCTCTAAATCTTTATTTTTTAAATTAGTAACAGCAGGAACCTTTAGATCTGCTTTATAGGTTGGTTCATTTACAGTAAATTCAGTAAAAGTTAGTACATTAATAACATTTCCGAGTATTGGAACATTCGATAAAGTCTTTGCGAATGATGAACTAGTGTTAATTGATAAAACAAATAGTGCTGCGGCAACAAATCCAGTAATCGATTTTAGAGGATATCTTTTTTGCATGGAGCGTTTAATTGCTTTTTTAACGATCATGTCCAAGTTATCAGGAATGGGGACATTCTTGTAGTCCGATCTTAATTTTTCTAATTTCTTATCCAACTAATTGGCCTCCTAAAAAATAAATTCATTTCATTTTAATCCGGAGTATTTCTAAAGCTTTATATAAACGAGTTTTTATTGTATTTGGACTTTCCTGTAAAATTTCAGCAACTTCTTCGATTTTAAGGTCTTCGAAATACCTTAGGACAATTACAGCGCGGTATTTAGTTGGTAATGATTCTAATGACCTTTCTAAATCAATATTGGTGTAATTATCATCTTGGCCTGGAGAATATAACTCAATCGTTTCTTCATCCACTACCATTATTTTTTTCTGTTTTCTTAAAAAATCTAATGCTGTATTTACTACAATTCTATAAAACCAACTTTTTAAAGATTGTTCATTCTTTAATTTATCTTTTGAGGAAATGGCTTTTTGAATAGAATCTTGTAATATATCCACCGCATCTTCTGAATTTTTAACGTAGCTATATGCTAATCGATAAAAATCGTCTTTATTATTAATAATAAAATCTACAAGTTCATTTTCTAAGTTTAACTTCCCCTTCATGTAAAGAGCTCCTTTTTTGAGATACGTATCTAAGAAGGTACACATATAAAAGACGTATACCTATTCGAAAAAGTTTTATAAAAAATAAAAAAAATATAAGTTAATTTTTACTAAAAATAAATCGTACCGAAAACGCGTATTTTCGTAAAAATTTACTGTGAAAATTAGGAACAATGAAGTGCAGAGAAATGGGGGAGAAAAAGAAAAGTTTGTTCAAAAAAATAAAAAAGCAAGGAGCCAATCCCTTGCACATAGGTATTAATATCAATACAATCTTAAATTCTTTAATCTGCTCCTTATTCTACCCTATTCCTTGTAATTGATTATTCCTTTAATCTTTTTTAAACCATTCGTTTTCCTAAATCCATACCTTCATCTAGACACGCACCCAATACTTCGTTTACCCATAAAGTAATATGTGGTAAAGAGGAGGGGACATATGTATTCTTATCAAAATCCAAATAATTATTACGATTACTATAGACAATTAAACGCTGAATTAGAAAGAGACATTGAAAAAGCGATTAACTTAAAATATAATGCAATCAATTGCCTGGCACAATTAGGACAACAAGCACCAAATGATGCTACAAAAGTAGTGATTAATGAGATTCGTGAAGATGATGTTAGACATTATGAAGCGTTTCAACAAGTTTATCGAATACTAACAGGAAGAACAATTGAAGCCAAAATTACACAAGTATGTGGGAAAACCTTTAAACAAGGAATTGAAGCCTTATTTATTGGTGAACAATACGATAGTCGCTTTTATCTAAAAATTGCCGACAGTACAACGAATCAAACTGTTAAAAATGTCTTTAATCGAGCGGCTATTGAAGATGGCATTCATGCAAATTGGTTCTTATATTTCATGATAAAAACTAAATAAATACGTAAAAGAAGCATTACATAAAGTAGTGCTTTTTCTATTAGAAGTATTCCATTACATAATTAGATTAGGGATAATAGAATTGAAACAAGTTGTACTGATTTAAGAATTTTAATTGGAGGATAAATTAGAATGGAGAGCCTTAATTTTAAACCATTTCCAAAATTAATCACGGAACGATTAATTTTAAGACAAATGAACCAAGACGATAAAAATGAAATATTTGCATTGCGATCAAATAAAGAAATGTCCAAATATATTAGACGACCGCTTGTAAAAGAGATAGATGAAGCACTGCAATACATTAATATGATTAATCTAGGAATAGAACGTAATGAATGGGTTCTTTGGGCAATTACACTTAAAGAAAGTGATCAATTGATTGGGACAATTTGTTTGTGGAATTTTGCAATCGAACAATCAAAAGGGGAAGTCGGATATGAACTTTCGCCAGAGCTTCAAGGAAAAGGAATTATGCAGGAAGCAATCGTAACAGTGCTAGATTACGGATTTAAAGTGCTAAATCTACAAACAATAGAAGGCGATGTTCAGTCGGAAAATCAAAAATCAATCCAATTACTAGAGAGAAATCAATTTAGTAATAAAGGTAAAATCGAGAGAGAGTCAACAAGTGAGGAAAATAAATATTCGTACATTTTTGAACTAACAAGGGAGAAGTTTTACACTGGTGCAGGGAAGAAATGAATAAAAAAGTAGTCACTATAGCGTGACTACTTTTTTAATATAAACTAACTATTTTTAAATTTTTTGATTTAAGATATTCAATAATTTGAGGTAAAGCATCTAAAGAAGGTTTTGATTCATGAAGTAAAATGATGCTACCAGACTCGGTGTAGCTTTTTACATAATGAATAATTGTATTTGTGTTGCGATTTTTCCAGTCTTCAGTATCTTTATTCCATAAAACCATTTTAAATTGATGTTTTTGCATTAATTGTATAGTTGCTTCGTTTTTTGCTCCGTATGGAGGTCTAAAGAGAACTGTGTCTTGCTTCGTAATATTTTTGATTAGATTGTTCGTTTGAATTAAATCATTTTCTTGTTGTTTATAAGATAGTTTTACGAAGTCATAATGGTGCATAGAGTGGCTTCCGACTGAGTAGCCGTTTGAATATGCATATAGAACATTTTCAGGAAATCTTTGAACATTTTCCCCAATATAGAAAAACGTTCCCCCGACTTTGTATTTTTTTAATATATTAACAAATTCCTTTGAATATTTCGATGGACCATCATCAAATGTAAGTGCTACACTGCCTTCTGGGATGCTATAACTTACTACGTTTTTTAACTCTGTAGTTGGGTAGATTGATAGGACGGGCTTCTTTACGGGTTCTTGTTTTGTTGCATATCTTACGTCTGGTTCATTTATTTGAGAATTCGGTTGAGAGACATTTTTAATTGAAGTCTTCTTTGGATCTTGTTTTTGCTGGTCTATCTTGTTTTGTTTTTCATTAACTTTTATGTTTTGTGCCTTGGCAACACTTTCAGCTTTTGCTGGTTTTTTTCCACAAAAAAAGGATTCTGAGACACAAGTGTGACTCTTATAACCTATTAAAATTATAGAAAGCAGACTAATAGCCGCAACAGTAATCCAACCATAAAGCTTATACCGTTTCGAGCTATTCTTTTCATTTTTTGAACTTGATCGAGTAATTGATAAATAAGGCAAATCGATTAGTATTCTAAGATCTTTCATATTTTTTATGGAATGAAGCTGTAGATGGTATTCCTCTGAACATGAAAAGTAGATTTTCTCGCTTTTATGATCACTAGTTTTAGTTACATAGCTAGTAAACTGACCTTTTTCCTCATACCAAGCACTATTTAACGAAAGATTATACTTCACATTCTCTTCAAAATTAATTTTTGATTTCAAAAGATTAGCCGTTTTGTTGTCAATTTCCCAATGAAGCTCAATTTCTTGATTAAATAATAGTTTAATATGCAAATACGATCTATCGAATTTTTGTTCGACGGATAAAAGCTCAATAAGTTTTTCCTGGTAAATTGACATAACTTCCCCCTAACTTTTATAGAAATCACTTCCGATTACACGTGAATGATATATAGTCAAAACCTGATTTGTTTATATATTTAATTTTACTGTTTTTTCTTAAAAAATATTAGTCTATTAAGAAAATAAAATAGTTCTTTTTAACACGCTGAAATATGACAAATATTAAATTATCTTTACATTTTAATTGTAAAGTACTGTAAAGAATTGTCAATTGTTGATTTTAAATTGGTTCTCGTGTCTTAAGTGAATATGTTTGTAAAGGGAATAAAGTACTATTTTGTATGTTTTTGTAGGTAATAATTGGTAATGTTGAAAATAAATGCCATTTAGTTATTATTTTTGAAAATAATTGAATGAATTTCTTTTACAGTGAATATTACAAAGATTTTTTGTTCAATATATGAACTTTGGAATTAAATTTTAATGAAATTGACAATTTATAAACAATGACATATTATGTTTAGTGATTAATAAACATTTTAACTATTTGTTTGTGAAATTATAGATAATAAAAGGTTGTGTTTGCCAATGGAAAATTTAGATGCTTTTTGGAATGCTGGAAATAAAGAATTAAAACAAGGGTATAGCGAAGAGAAGGATCATTATTCATGCCTACTTTGTAGTGAAAAAATTGAGAAAGGAATTGTTTATCAAGATTCAGGTGTTTTATATGAGGCTGAAAAATTTATGAAGATTCATATAGAACGTAATCATAATTCTGTTTTCGACTATTTAATTAAACTGGATAAGAAGTTGACAGGATTAACTGAACATCAAAACCATCTTCTAAGTCTTTTTTACCAAGGTAAGAGTGATGCAGATATTCAAAAAGAAACTGGAATTGGCAGTGCTTCAACAATTAGGAATCATCGCTTTGTTTTAAAAGAAAAAGAGCGACAAGCGAAATTATTCCTCGTGTTGATGGAGCTTTTAAAGGAAAAGGATCAGCATGCTCCAAACTTTTTACCGCTTCATAAAACGGCGAAAATGGTTGATGATCGTTATAACATCACTGAAGACGAGAAGGAAAAAAGTTTAAAAAAATATTTTCCTGAAGGCGTGGATGGCCCATTAACAAAATTTCCATTAAAGGAAAAACAAAAACTTGTTGTTTTGAGAGAAATCGCTAAAAGATTTTCACCAAATAAGTCATATACAGAAAAAGAGATAAATGCGGTACTAACAGCTATTTACCATGACTATGTCATATTAAGAAGATATTTAATTGAGTATGGATTTATTGATCGTAAGGCAGATGGAAGTAGCTATTGGCTAAAAGTTTAGTAAAAGAAAGGATTGTTATGAAATGAGTAGGAAAAAAGAATTAAAAATGCAGTATAAAGAAACGAAAGTGCAAGCAGGAATATACCAAATTAGGAATGTTAAAAATGAAAAAATATTTATTGTAAGTACTAAAAATTTAAAAACAATAAATGGAAAGAAATTTGAATTAGAGGCAGGGTCTTGTACAAATCAAGCTCTTCAACAAGAATGGAATGAATATGGTAAAGAATCATTTGTTTTTGAGGAATTAGAGGTTTTGAAAGAAGAAGATATTAGTCCATTAGGTATTAAGGGAGATTTAAAGAAGCTTGAGGAAAAATGGCTTGAAAAACTGCAACCGTTCGGTGAACGAGGTTATAACTCATTTAATGGTAAGGGTGATCAAGCTTGATTACATCAGAGATAAATCCCGATAGGCAAAAGGTAACAAAATTTACTTTATTACGTCCTATGATTCTGTTTCTAATTCCATTGCTTTTAAGTAATATTCTGCAGTCAATTGGCCAAGTTTTTAGCATGATTATAGTGGGGAATTGGCTAGGAGAAAATGCTCTAGCTGCAATTTCTGCTTTCTTTCCAATATTTTTCTTTTTGGTTTCTTTTATTATTGGAATTGGATCTGGTAGTTCAATTTTAATCGGTCAGGCATATGGAGCAAAGTTTGATGAGAGGTTAAAAGCAATTGTTGGAACGACTCTTACTTTTACTTTAATTCTTGCTGTCGCCTTAGCTATTATTGGTAATCTTTTTATTGAAGATTTACTTAAATTAATAGGGACACCTGAAAATATTCTTAATGTAAGTAGTCATTATGCGTCGATTTTATTTTGGTCAATACCGGTTTTATTTATCTATATGGTTTATACGACTCTCATGAGAGGTATTGGAGATTCGAAAACTCCATTTTACTTTCTAGTATTGAGTACAGTTTTAAATGTTGCTCTGTTACCGCCTTTAGTATTTGGATGGATCGGTATTCCGAGGTTAGGAATTTACGGAGCGGCGTATGCATCAGTTGTTTCAACGATTTTAACATGTATCGTTCTAATTATTTACTTATCTAAAACGAAGCATCCTCTTAGAATTGATTCATCAATTAGAAAATATTTACGAATGGATTTTGAACTATTAAAATTAATTTTAAAAATTGGTATACCGACTAGTATAAATATGGTTTTTCTTTCGATTTCAGAAATCGCCGTTATTACGTTTGTTAATCATTATGGATCAAATGCTACAGCTTCTTACGGGGTAGTAAATCAATTGTTAAGCTATGTTCAGATGCCGTCAATCTGTATTGGTATTGCAGTTTCAATTTTTGCTGCTCAGTCAATTGGTTCGAATCAGTTTGAACGATTAAACCAAGTTATTAAAATAGGATTACTACTTAACTATGTGCTTGGTGGCATAGTCATTTTATTAACCTATCTTTTCTCAGAACCGATTTTAAATTTATTTTTAACAAACGCAAGTACAGTTCACATTGCCAATAGTTTATTAATGATCACTTTATGGGGATATTTAATCCTTGGCCATTCATTTATTTTGACGTCAACAATGCGAGCAAGCGGCGCAGTTCTCTGGCCGACTCTAATTAGCATTTTCGTCATATGGTGTATTGAAGTACCAGTAGCCTATCTATTGTCTCATTACACACATCTCGGAATGAAAGGAATTTGGGTAGGATATCCGGCAGCCTTTATAGTTGGCCTTTGTCTAAACTATTTTTACTACAAATTTTCTTGGAAAAAGAAACGCATCGTCCGATTAATAAATTAATATATAGGGCGTAAACCACGAGATAATTTCTCGTGGTTTTTTTCCCGTTTAGAAAGAAAAATAGACGTAGTTTCTAATTCAGGCAAAAGTAAAACTATGGCCTGTCTTCGCCAATTTTTCTTTCTTTATTTCCACCCTTCTTAATCCGTAACTTAACGTATACCTTTATTGTTAGAGGAACATACTTTTATAGATGCGAACATGAAAAGTATATAGAGTGATGAATTTCACAAAATAGTAACATTAGTAAAAATTTGTTTAGAATAATTAATTCCAATGGACAATAAGATATTACAGTGTAGGGGGGATAGCAGATGGAGTTGGATAATGTCACACTCAGTAGATTACTAACAAGTATGACACTAGTATTTCACATTATTTTTGCAACGATTGGTGTTGGGATCCCATTAATGATTGCGATTGCTGAGGGATTGGGGATTTTAAAAAAAGACCCACATTATTCGTTAATGGCAAGGAGATGGGCTAGAGGCTACACCATTACTGTTGCAGTTGGAGTAGTTACTGGAACGTGTATCGGTCTACAACTATCTTTATTATGGCCGAGCTTTATGAGAATTGCAGGTCAGGCTATTAGTTTTCCGTTATTTATGGAAACATTTGCTTTCTTTTTTGAAGCAATCTTTCTTGGAATATATTTATATACCTGGGATCGATTCAAAAAGCCTATTTATCATTGGCTAATTATTTTACCCGTTATATTAGGCTCGACCTTGTCAGCATTTTTTATCACTACCGTAAATGCATTTATGAATACGCCACAAGGTTTTACCTTGAAAAATGGAGCAATTAAAACGGTCGATCCAATTGCCGCAATGTTTAATCCAGCGGCACCATCAAAAACATTGCATGTAATCGTTACTGCATATGTTGCATCTGCTCTCATATTGACTTCGATCGCTGCAATTCAAATATTAAGAGGAATGAATACAGAATATACACGAAAAGGTCTACGATTAGCGGCTACATTAGGCTTAATATTCGCCGTTTTAACTGGAATAACAGGGGATGTCTCAGCAAAATTTCTTGCTAAATACCAACCGGAAAAGTTAGCTGCAATCGAATGGCACTTTGAAACACAGAGAGGGGCAGACTTTGTCTTATTCGGAACATTAGACGATCAGACCCATGAAGTAAAATATGAAATTCGCATTCCTAAATTATTAAGCTTTTTATCTTTTTCAGATTTCAATGCACCAGTAATTGGTTTAAATGAATTTCCAAAAGATGAGACCCCACCTTTATACATACATTATTTATTTGATATTAAGATGACCTTTGTTGGATTAATTATATCGATGACCTTTATTTTTGTTGTATTTTCAATTAAAAAGAAAAATTGGATGCACAATAAATGGCTATTACGTGGACTAGCAATGACCGGACCCCTAGCGATGATTAATATCGAACTAGGATGGATGATTGCTGAAGTTGGCCGTCAGCCATGGATATTAAGAGGATATATGAAGGTTTCAGAAGGGGCCACAACAGCCAAAGGACTAGGCGGAATGTTTTGGTTATTTTTTGTATTGTATGTATTTTTAGGAGTGTTTTGTACAATCGTAATTCGAAAAATGTTCATTCATAATCCACCCGAAGATGAACTTCAATATCGTTTAAAAAAATAGGCTTTGTTAAATAAGTTTGAACAGAGCTGATGAATAGGAGGGTGAGCTTCTTTGAATATTGAGTTATTAGGAATAATCGTTTTATGGACATTCCTATATGGATATATCATCATTGCATCAATTGACTTCGGTGCAGGATTCTTTGCTTATTACGGAAAGGTTACGAAGAAGGATCATTTAATAAGTAATTTAATTAGTAGATATTTATCACCAGTCTGGGAAATTACCAACGTATTTTTTGTATTTTTCTTTGTAGGGATTATTGGATTCTTTCCAAGTGTTGCATTCTACTACGGTACAGCTTTATTAATCCCAGGTAGTATCTCACTAGTACTGTTAGCAATTAGAGGATCATTCTACGCATTTTCAAACTACGGTTCAAAGGATAATAAAGTATATTTATTCCTATACGGAGCGACTGGCTTGTTAATACCTGCATCACTTTGTACAGTTCTAACGATCTCTGGTGGAGGGTATATTTTTGAAAAAAACGGAGTCGTTCAATTTTTAGCTAAAAATTTATTAACAAGCATCTATTCATGGAGTGTTGTAATCATTGCAATCATTTCAGTTTTATATATTAGCGCAACATTTTTAACATACTACGCTAGTAAAGCAAAGGATGAAAGTGCTCTAGCAATTTTACGACAATACGCCTTATTTTGGACCGTTCCAACAATCCTATCAAGCTTCCTTGTATTTGTAGGATTACGAGATAACAATACTAGGTTTTATCAAAATATCATTAACCATTATTGGTGGATGTTTTTACTTTCACTAATTTGCTTTCTGATTGCATCAACTTTAATTTTAATAAAACGAAACTACGGAACAGCTTTTATCTTTGTTATGCTCCAATTCTTCTTCGCATTTTTCGGTTACGGAGCAGCACACTTGCCATATATTTTAGACCCATATATAACAATCTATAACGGCTATACAAATCAAACGTCCGGAACAATGCTAGTAACCGTATTTTTATTAGGGTTACTCCTACTGGTACCATCATTGCTATTCTTATTTAAACTATTTTTATTTGATGCCGAATATATTCAAGGGAAAAAGTAGAGCGGAGGAGATGACATGCACTCTTCAAATAAACATGAAAAACGTTTAGTTATTTTATGCTTTATCGTCGCTTTAATAATGGGGTTATCCTTTATTAGTAAGTTTTTTCATTGATTTGTGGGGAGGTTTGCAATATTTTATTGTGGCCTCTTTTTTTATGGTGGTGCAAATAATGAAGTAGAACTGCAAATAAATTCCCTAGGTAGTAATGATGTTGAAGGTGCAAATAAATCGGGTGAAACTGCAATTAAATCTAGCAAAAGTGCAAATAAACTAATGGAACTGCAAATAAAAATGGAAGAACTGCAAATAAATTACGTGAACCTGCAATTAAAAATATCAAAACTGCAAATAAAAAAGGTGAAGCTGCAAATAAGAAGCTAAATTCACTTAAAATGAAGTCGATTTTACCTAGATTTACAATTTTAGTACGTTGAATATAAGAAAATAGTGTAAATCTAAGCAAAATCATTCAAAATATCATCTAGTAGCCACCTTAATTAGGCACTTTCTAAAACTTTTCCTTCTTTTACAAGGAGAGTGCGAGTCGAGACATTCTTTGCAAACTCCATATCATGAGTAATGACTAGAATACTCATTCCATCTTTTGCTAAACTCTTCATAATCTCAGCAATGCCATTCGTTAGTTCAGGATCTAAAGCCGAAGTAGGTTCATCGAAGCAAAGAATTTTTGGTTGTAGTGCACATGCTCTAGCAATAGCTACACGTTGTTGTTGACCACCTGATAATTCGTTTGGATATGCGTTTGCTTTCTCACTAAGACCAACTTGTTCTAGTAAACTAATCGCTCTTTTTATAGCTTCTTCTTTATTCATTCCTAGTGCAAGCATTGGCGCTTCAATAATGTTTTCGATCACCGTTTTGTGAGGGAATAAATTATAGTTTTGAAAAACGAGACCGACGTTTTTTCGTACTTTTAAGAGATCCTTTTTAGATTTAATGATTTGACCATCTATTTCAATTGATCCACCATCGAAACCTTCCAAGCCATTAATGCAACGTAGAATTGTTGTTTTTCCAGCTCCAGATTGTCCTAAAAGGGTAACGATTTCTCCTTTATTGACTGCAAAAGAGACTTCATTTAATACTGTTTGTTTATTAAACTGTTTTGTTAAGTTATTTACTTTTAACATATAAGTCTCTCCTTATTTATAATATGAATATCGATTTTCTAAACGTTTAAATAATGTAGTTAATACTGCTGTTAATAGCAGATAGATGATTCCAACAAAAACAAGAGGGAGTAGTGACGCGCTAGTATTAGAAGCGATTTTAGCTACTCGAAGCATATCGTCTAGTCCAACTACATATACAAGTGCTGAATCTTTAATCAGCGTAATTACCTCGTTCGAAACAGGAGGTAGTACTTTTTTTGTCATTTGAGGTAGAATAATTCGTTTAAATGTTTGGCTGCGACTTAAGCCTAGAACCTCAGCTGCTTCATATTGCCCCTTATCAACCGATTGAATGCCAGCTCTGAAAATTTCACCAAAATATGCAGCGTAATTTAATGTAAACGCGATAATTACTGTTGTAAAGCGGTCAAACACAATTCCAATTAATGGTAAACCGAAAAAGATAAAGATTATTTGTAAAAGTAGTGGTGTACCACGCATTAAAAGTATATAAGAACTCACTATTGATTTGATTGCTGTTATATTTGAAAGTCTTCCAAGTGCTATAACGATTCCAAGTGGGATTGATAACGCCAGAGTAATTAAGAAAACCTCTAGCGTTACTGTTAATCCATCAAGCATGGAAGGTAATAAAGATGTAATTTGTTCCATGATCATAATCTCCTTTTTATTTCAATGTACCGAACCATTTTTTATAAATTTTGTCGTAAGTGCCATCTTTTTTCATAGCATCAATTTCTTTGTTAATTTTTTTAAGTAAAGCATCATCGTCTTTTCTAACGCCGATTCCATATTCTTCTTCACCAAAGTTATCGTCTAAAATTTTGTATTTGTCTTGTCCTCTTTTATTCATATAGTAACGAGCTAATGTTTCATCTGCGACAACTACATCAACACGCTTAGATTCTAAGTCCATTAAAGCTTGGTTATTATTTTCATATAATACAGGTTTGCTACCATTGAAAGATTTTACTAATTTTTCATCTTTATTAACTGCATCTAAAGAACTTGATCCTTCTTGAATACCAACATTTTTACCTTTTAAATCTGCTTTTGTTTTTATTTTTGAATTTGCAAGTGTGATAATAACTTGTCTATTTTTTAAATAAGGAGTAGAAAAATCAACTTTTTTCTCACGCTCCGGTGTAATTGAATAACCATTCCAAATTGCATCGATATTACCAGATTTTAATTCAGTCTCTTTCATTGACCAATCAATTGGTTGGAAAGTTACTTTCATTTTTTCACGTTTAAACACTTCATTTGCTAAATCGATATCAAAACCAACGACCTTTCCTTTTTCATCTTTAAAGCCCATTGGTACAAAAGTATCGTCTAAACCAACAACTACTTCGTTCGCATTTCGTTTCTCTTTTCCACAACCCGTTACAACTAATATTGAAATCATACACATGATAATTGCTGACATTAATCTTTTATTCATTTTTACTCTCTCCCTTAAACTTTTCTTGAAAAACAAAAAACTCCCGACCTCTAGCTATATAGAATAGCTAGAGGACGGGAGTAATACTCACGTGGTTCCACCTCTATTTATTGATACCTCACGATACCAACCTCTTCAAGTGCAGCAATTAAGCTATACTCTAGCACGATAACGGGTGCAGGGAATCCGGAAACAGTCTACTACCAAAAAGGGTTCGGTGCTCAGCTCAGAGATGTGTTCAAAATATTGTCTTACGCCCCTCGCACCAACCGGGAACTCTCTGTTTAAGAACTTAATATTTTTACTATTTCTCATCATGGCTTTTAAATTAAATTATTAATTATATTTGATACTGCATTTTTTAAAATCAAACTAGTTTGTTTTGCGATGAACAAATAATATTACAGATTACAAACAACTGTCAACAAATTTTATTTTAAAAAACATAGATTTTGTCAAAATTTAGGTAGGAAATTTCTCGGGAAATATGGAAAAATGTCGATTGAATACTGATAAAACTGATTGGAATTGTAAAATATTATCTATTCACAGAAATAACATATACTTCATGAATTTGGATTGAAAAATATGATAAATTAAAAGTAAGAATGAGAGGAGCAACACTCGTTCTAGGCAGTCGAGTTAGTTTTATGTAGTTATTCAAAGAAGTAGCCCTTGTGAGCCAAAAGCATAGGGGCTATTTCTTTTTTGTTGCACTAATTATACAAACAATTAATTCGATCAATGCAACGACAAAGGTTACTGTGATAAGAATAATTTAACAAAAAATTCAAGCTATCAAAGTATATCAAATGAATCATATGCTATAATAAATATATATTAAGAAAAGAACGAGTGCGACAACACTCGTTCTAGGTAACTAAATAAGCCGAAATGGTTTTATCAGAGAATTTTACTAAAGAAGTAGTCCATGCGGTGGAAAGCATAGGGGCTATTTCTTTTTTGTTGCGTTAATAATACTAACTACTAATTGAATCAATACAACGACGAAGGTCATTGCGATGAAGCTCAGTGTAAGTATTTCAAGTGTTTCCAATGGCATCACCTCCTTTCTACAAAAAAATGTAGAAAAGAAGATAAAACCATTCCCCTATGCTATTTAATTGCCTAATTAAATTATAATAAAATAATTATATGTAAACTGAGGTTTTAGTCATTAAATTTAAACAATTTCATGAAGTTTTAGAATGATTACAATTTTGTTCGGTTGGTAAAAATTGAACAGAGTGTAGAAATATTAATATCTTGAAAATTATTGTATGATAGATTTATTCGAGTTTTTTAAGAGTGAAATATGTGTATATAGATCATTTAAAGTAGGAGAGTAGAATGAGAAAATTTAAGAAAGTTTATATAGAAATTACAAATATTTGTAATTTGAAGTGTAATTTTTGTCCGAGCCCAACGCTTGAGAGACCGTTGAAGTTTTTGGATGAGAAGGCATTTGCTCATGTTGTTAATTCAGTAAAACCTTATACGGATCATATTTATTTTCATTTGATGGGTGAGCCATTTTTAAATACAAAGCTTGGTAGATTTTTGGACATTAGTCATGAAAATGGTTTGAAGGTTAATATTACAACGAACGGTACGTTAATTAATAAAGTAAAGGATTTGTTAATTGACTCAAAAGGTTTAAGACAAATCAATTTTTCACTTCACAGTTTTGAAGCGAATGATTTAACGAAGGATTTGCATGATTACGTTGAAAATATTACGAATTTCATAAATGAAGCGAATGAAAAAAGCGATATGATTTGTGCGATTAGGCTTTGGAATATGGATAGTGCAGAGTTACAAGCAAGTAACTCGTTAAATATTGATATATTAAGATTACTTGAGGAAAAACTAAATTTAGATTTTTCTTTAAGTGAAAGGCTGCAAGAAACGCATAATATTAAACTGCGCGATAAAATTTATTTAAATATGGCAGAAAAGTTTCAATGGCCAGACATGGGAAATGACATTATCGATGAGGAAGTATTCTGCTATGGTTTAAGGGATCAAATCGGAGTACTAGTTGATGGTACTGTTGTACCGTGTTGTTTAGATAGTGAAGGTAAAATTCCTTTAGGGAACTTATATGAGACATCATTAGAAGACATTTTAAATTCTGAACGTGCTAGAGCGATTTATGATGGGTTTTCAAGACGATGTGCAGTGGAAGAATTATGCAAAAGATGTGGGTATGCAAAACGACATAAAAAGTAATTTTTGGTAAAAAGCGCTTTCTTTTTAAAAGAAAGTGCTTTCTTTTTTTAAAGCGAAAAAAAGCTATATGAATCCTCAAAATTATATAGTAGTATAGTTTAGTCTGTTTAAAAGTTTAGGAGGATTTACATCAATGAAAGACGTACAACAAATTAAAATTACTACTGCGGATCCATCTGCAATTGGTTTATTCGGCTTAGCGATGGTAACGCTTGTTGCCTCAACACAAAAGTTAGGAATTACTGACGGTGTTTCATTAATTTTACCTTGGGCTATATTTTTAGGTGCAATTGCACAATTATTTGCGAGTATCCAGGATTTCAAACATAATAATGTTTTTGGTGCAACTGCATTTGCCGGTTATGCTTTCTTCTGGTTAGCTGTTGGTACTACTTGGTTAATTCAATTAGGCGTGTTTGGGGAAGCATTAATGAAAGCAGCAGATGTAAAACAACTTGGTTTTGCTTTTGTAGGATATTTAATCTTTTCAATCTTTATGACAATCGGAGCAATGGAAACACATAAAGTTTTATTTATTATTTTTGTATTAATTGATTGTCTATTTATCGGTTTATCACTTAGCACTCTTGGATTTATGGAAGAAGCTACACATACATTTGCAGCATATAGTGAATTAGGAATTGCAATTATGTCATTTTATGGATCAGCTGCAGCTGTTTTAAATAGTCACTTTGGAAGAGAGTTTTTACCAGTAGGGAAACCATTTGGTATTTTTAAAGCAAAATAATGATTTTACTGTGAACCTTTACTATTAGAGTAAAGGTTTTTTTGTTGTTAATGTGTTCGGATGAAGAAGTGTTATCCAACACCTATGCAAAAAAAAACAATTTATCAACAAATTTTATCGTTTTATCAACAAACTTCACCTCGATATCAACAAAAACACTACTATATCAACAAGCTTCACCTCGATATCAACAAAAAACACTACTTTATCAACAAACTTCACCCCGATATCAACAAAAAACACTACTATATCAACAAAGTTCACAGCTTTATCAATAAAGTTCACTAAGCGTTCGCATTTTTCCACAAAGTCAGCCCTATCTTTCCATTTAAAATAAAAGGTTTTTTTATAAATAATTGTATTGTTTGGTTAGAAATGACAGATGATAATTGAAGGCTTTTAAATTGAAATGAAAGGTGGAAATACGTTTGACAACACTATTGTATATCACAGCGCATCCTCACGATAAGGCTACTTCATATAGTATGGCAGTCGGTGATGCGTTTATTGAGAGCTATAAAGAGGCGCATCCTAATGACCAGGTTGTACATATTGACCTTTATAAGGAAACGATTCCTCATATTGATGCTGAAGTTTTTTCAGGATGGGGGAAACTTCAAACTGGAGGGGCATTTGACACACTCTCTTCAGGTGAGCAATCAAAAGTTGGTAGATTAAATGAGCTTGTAACTCAATTTGCTGAAGCTGATAAATATGTTTTCGTAACACCGTTATGGAACTTTTTATTTCCTCCAATTATGAAAAACTATATTGATGCAATTTGCGTTGCTGGTAAAACGTTTAAGTATACTGCAAATGGACCACAAGGATTATTAGGTGATAAAAAAGCTTTACATATTCAAGCACGCGGCGGCGTTTATTCGGAGGGTCCAGCAGCAGGTCTTGAAATGGGACATCGCTATATCGGCACAATCATGAGCTTCTTAGGTGTACAAGATTTTAATGGGATCTTTGTGGAAGGTCAAAATCAATTCGCAGATCGTGCTCAAGAAATTAAAGAACAAGCAATCCAAAAAGCTAAGGAAGCTGCGAAGGATTTTTAAAATAAAGTAGTTTCAAAACTAATAAAAGCCCGCTAGGAATTTCAAGTTCTTAGCGGGCTTTGTGTATTTTCTTAAATTGAGGTTAGATTAGCTCTAATTATTAATTGTTTGAAGCGAAACAAGGGTTGCATTAAACAATATTAGGCATATATGATCCAGTTCGGCAATATATCAACGGGGTTTTGTGGTATATCAACGAAGTTCAGCAATATATCAACGGGATTTTGTGATATATCAACGAAGTTCAGCAATATATCAACGAAGTTCACAACTTTATCAATAATGTTCAAAAAGTGTTCGTACCTATAACATATTAAGACTGCGTTCTTGGAGCAGGGTAGCTACTGAACTGATTTCATTTCATTATTCTCTGTCATGTCTAAATAATCCCATGAAAAAAGCCACAATATTGTTTCCGATTGTGGCCGCTCCTAAAACTTACAAAGTCGTTTTATTCACTTTGATCTTTCCAAATCGGTAAATAAATCCGAAATGTTGTTCCTACATTTTCTTTACTGCTTATTTTAATTTTGCCTTTGAATTTTTCAATGATATTAAAGCAGACGGTTAATCCGATGCCTGTACCTCTTTCTTTTAGTGAATAGAAAGGGGTGCCAAGCTTTTCGATTGTTTCTTGTGACATACCAATTCCTGTATCTATGATTTCAATAAGAGCAAATTCATTTTCTTGCAAAAGGTTGATTGTAATATAACCGGCACAATGCATTGATTCGATAGCGTTTTTCATCATGTTAACTAGAACTTGTTTAAATTCAATTGGATTAATTTTTGTGTAAAGCATTTCGTTTAAGTTTAATTGAAAGCCAATGCTTTGACTATTTGCCATTGAGGCTAATAAGTCAGTTACGTTTAGAATTTCTTTGTTTACTTCAGTGACTAGAATTGTGTCTGTTTGGGGTTTTGCTAGTGATAAATAATCGTTAATTATTATTTGGGCGTACTCTAATTCTTTCAACATAGTATCGACATAGTATCTTTCATCAGGTAGGATTGTTTTTGATTTTTGAAAAAGCTGTGCAAATCCTTTTACGACGGTAATTGGGTTGCGAATTTCGTGTGCAATTGTTGCAGCTAGTTGACCGATTGAATTTAATTGTTTTGCTTGCTGTATTTCTTTATAGTTTGCTTCTAAGGCGATGACTTTTGTTTCTGTTTGTAAAAATACAAATAAGAGTATTAATTGAATGGAAAGGAATTCTAATATATTACCAACAGGGTCTAATGCAATATATGAATATTTTTCTTTGAGTTCAGTAAATGAGATTAATAATACAAAAGTAGGTCCAACTAGTATGTTTAAGATCCAACCTATGTAAAATGCTATTCGGTTATATAAAAAGATCGTAAAGATTGGGATAATGGCTACAAAACTATACATTGTTGATGTGTCTGGGTATGTCCAAAATTTAATATAAACATATAGTGAAGCGATAGTCGTAAATAATACTTTTGAAAATGTGTTATTTTTTTTAACGAAATAAAATAGTGCAAAAATGACTACGAACATTAAGAATACTTGGGTCAGAAGTTCGATTGGATGGTCCTTAAAAGTTAAAGGAGAAAGTGTAATACCTACTAGTAATAAAGAAGTCAGTGAAGCCATGAAATAAATATAAATTCGTCGGCTTCTATTATTGTAGTACTCCGTATTTTTCATGTTTCAATCTCCATTCTAAAAAAGAAACTTACAATAATATTTTACACTTTTCAGAAAATTATTTATACATAAATTGTGATAAAAAAAGAGACCATCGTAAAAACCCAGTGGTCTCTAAATCATTTTGTTTAATTAATTAGTAAAAGAAACAGTAATCGTAACAATTTCTGAAGGGTTACCTGTTCTTATTGGTGGCCCCCAAGTTCCAAATCCAGAAGAAACGACAAAGTGTGATTGTTCTTTTTGTAAATATCCCCAATCTACTTCATAAAGCCTGCGCGTAATTAAGTGATTTGGCTTAAACTGGCCGCGATGTGTATGACCTGAAACTTGTAAATCGACACCTAGTTGAGTTGGGACTTCTAGGTGATAGGGCTGGTGATCAAGTAAAATGATTGGCTTAGTATGATCAATTCCTTCGAGTAATTCGTTTAATTCTAAACGCTTTTTACTTGCGAGGTCTTTACGACCGACGATATAAAAATTATTTTCAACAAGCTCTTTCTCATCCAATAAAATATGGATGCCAGCATCCTTTAAATGCTCAACTAGTAAATCTAAATGCCCACCATAATAATCATGATTTCCAGGTACAGCATATGTTCCAATCCTCGGTTTTAATTTTTTTAAAGTTTCGATCATGTTTTCTTCAACAAAAGGAGTAATATCTTCATCGATAATGTCTCCAGCAATTAAGACTAAATCAGGTGAAATTTTATTAACTTCATCAACAAGAAACTCTAGTCTTTTATTCGTGACAAGTGTACTTAAATGCAAATCTGAGACTAATACAATTGATAATTCTTTATATTGATCATTAGATTTATCAATATTTATATCATAATGGATAATTTCAGTGTTAATGGCATTTCTTCTTCCGATTGTAATAAGTAAAATGATGCTTAATACTACAATCGTTCCAAGGATCAAAGTAATAACATCCGCTTTTAAAGGAGTTAGGGCTCTTAATATTAGGCCAACCAAATCTGCTGCGATCACCAAAAAAATTAAATAATAAAATATAGCTAGCCAATAGGCCCCAATTTTATGTAATGGTTTAAAGAATGAATTAGGGAGTTTTCTTTTAAGAAATCTTGATAGGATATACGCAAAAGTAATAATCCCAAATACAATCCAATAAATTAATTTTATGGTTGGATTCGTCCATTTACTAAAAATAGTATTTAAATAAATCCATCCGTTAATGCCTATGAAAAAATTAATTAAGAAAAAGAAAATCATAACGAAAGTAATATTTAATAAAATTCTTTTATTCATAATAATCCCTTTCATGTAATAGTGAAGTACTTCTAGTATAAATGTTTAAACTTATAAACGCATCTATTTCAATCGATTATAACGTGAATTTAATGTGACAAATATTAATCGACAGAAATTGAAAAAAGATGGGAAATGGTAGGACAAAATAAAGGATTTTTGGAAGTTTTGTCGTATTATTTTAATGTTAAACTCATTTTTGTAAATTTGAATTTAGTGAGGATGAAAACGTGTTAATCGAAAAACTTTTACTGCATGTTTTAATCATATTAAGTCCGATATTAATCTACAGTATTATTTATGAAAGACATGGCTATAAGGATAAAATTTATCTATTTGGCATGTTCCAAGCTGTAGCAGGCTTTCTTTGTATGGCCTTTCCATATCCTGCATATGGATTGTTTTGGGACTTAAGATATATTCCTTTAACGATTGCTTTTCTTTATTGCGGTTATCGCTGGGGAATTGTGACTTTTTTATCGATTCTATTAGCTAGATTTATTTTAGGCGGCGACGCTATTATATTTGGATTGATTAGTATTACCCTATCCTCACTGGGCTCATTGATTTTATTTAAATGGTTTTGGAAGTTTAAACCTAAACAAAGAATAATTGCAACGGCTTTAATTAGTTTATGGCCAGCTGTAATACAATTAGGAATCTTATTTACTTATTTAATCGTAAATGATATTAGTTTTAAAAGCGATTACAGACTTTTTGGTTTAGTTCTTATTTTTATTGTGATCGAGTTAATCGCCATTACTTTAGGAGCAAAACTAATTGAGACGTTAATTGAGAATAAAATATTACACAAAGAAATCCAAAAGGCTGAAAAGCTTAATACTTTAAGTGAAATGGCAGCTTCTATTGCACATGAAGTACGAAATCCACTTACGGTTGTTAAAGGTTTTCTTCAATTAATGCAGGAGAGTAAAGATAACCAATCGATGGAATATTTACCTTTAGTATTGAGCGAATTAGGTAGAGCGGAAGGGATTATTAATGATTATTTAAACTTTGCCAAGCCACAATTTGATAAAGTAGAAACGATCAATTTAAAACAATGTGTATCAGATGTAGTCACATTATTAGTACCTTTAGCATTGAAGCAAAATGTTAAGTTAAAGGGTGATATGGAAGCAGATACATTCATCAATACAGATAAAAATCAATTTAAACAAGCTTTAATAAACTTAATCAAAAACGCGATTGAGGCAACTAGCTCCGGTGGATATGTACATACAAAACTATGCGAAGAAAAAGATAAAACAGTCATCACGATCAGAGATAATGGAAAAGGTATGACAAAGGAACAACTTTCACGCATTGGTACACTCTTCTATTCAACGAAAGAAAAGGGAACTGGAGTTGGAACAACGGTTTCTGTCCGTATCATTGAAGCAATGCATGGAACAATTTCATTCGAGAGTAGCGTTGATGAGGGCACGAAAGTAACAATTAAACTACCAAAAGTTGAATATAAAGTGAATGATTAATAGCTCGAAAGTAGAAATACTAAAAAGAGTAAAAAACGCTCAGTATTATACTAAGCGTTTACTTATATTCCTTTTTTTGCAATCCAAATTGTCCAACGGTCTTTCTCAATGATTGGTGTTTGGTGTTTAAGTTTATCTTCTATAAAATTTACTAAATTAGTTAGTTCATCATCAGTAAGTTCATGTAGAATTGAACGGCCTGTTCTAAGGAATAAATCCGTTTTAAGTGAATCTAGATCATTATAAATACGTCTAGTTTCCCAAAGCTTTATTTCTTTTTTTATATGAAAACCAGCAGACTCTAATGCCGATTGCATTTCTTTGGAATCATATCTTCTAGCAATTTCTTTTGTTTTTAGTTTAGGATATTGGTCGAAAAAATAGCCTCGTAAATGAATCGCGTCTCCTGGTAATAAACAATCTTCTGGCGTTCGGTCTTGTACGATGAGGATTCCATTCTTTTTTAGTAAACGATTTGCTTCACTAAAACATTTAGTTAAAGAATCTAAGTGATGAACTAAAGCTCTTTCTAAAATTACATCATAACTAGAGGATGGGAGTTTAGTATCGTATGCGTCACCTTTACTAAACTTTATGTTTTTATAGTCTTTACAATTTTCAGCAGCTCCTTTAAGCATTTCCTCTGAAAAATCTACGGCTGTAACTTGGTTAACACTTAACTTAGTGAGGGCAATTGAATAAATACCGCCACCACAACCTAGATCAACCACGTTTTTTCCATTTAAATCAATATTATCCTTCATTAGCTGAAGCCAAGAAGGGTCAGCCTCTCGAGATGTATAAGTCATTTTATTTTGTGCGTCGTGGAAGTCAATTGTCATGTAAATACCTCCCCTTTGAATTAATTCAAATTATCTATAAGAATAGTATAGACGACAATTTTAAGATGAATAATATCAATAAGTTATAAGTATTAATAAGATCCTCTTATAAAAGGGTATTATTATGCTTAAAGTTGAAAAAGGAATGATGAATATGGAAGGTACAATTGAACTATTTGAAAGTTTACGAACGGAATTAATTAATGATTATGATGCTACAAAGGGAAGTATTTTTGGACACAAAGGATTGAAGGTACAAGGAAAGGTTTTTATGTTTTATAATGAGTCCAATATAGTTGTAAAATTAAATCCAACGGACGTTGAAGCTGCCTTAAAATTAACAGGTGCAAAAAACTTTGATCCGATGGGTGGAAAACCAATGAGAGAATGGGTTGAAATTCCTTACGGAGACAATCAACAGTGGTTTAATTTTTCATTGAAAGGCATGGCATATGTAAAAAGTTTAATAAAATGATGTTAGTATACATCGCATTTTCGGGATTTAACGGAATTATAGAGTTTTAATTTAAGGGAGAATGATTTAAGTGAATAATCGTAAAGTAGCAGTTTCTTGGAGTGGTGGGAAGGATTGCTGTTTAGCTCTAGATCAACTGATTAAAGATGGATATGAAGTGGCATGTTTAGTATCGATGGTTTCGAAAAAAGATGATAGAAACCATGCTCATGGGACACAACTTAATTTTTTGCAAATGCAAGCTGATGCAATTGGTATTCCCCTTGTTATGATTGATTCGGCAGGTAAATATGAGGAGTCAATGATTAACGGGCTAAAAGCGATAAAAGAACAATTCAATCTTTCTAGTATTGCATTTGGCACATTATATGTAAGTGAAGATCGACAATGGAATGAGCTAGTTGCATCCCAATCTGGACTTCAAGCACTTTTCCCTGTGTGGATTACTAAAAATGAGTCTATTAATTTACTAAATAAATGGCTAATGACTGGATATAATGCAATTGTTTGTAGAGCAAGTGAGAGAATTTTTGATTCGTCTATAGTAGGTAGGACTTTAAATGAAGACTTAAAAGAACTTTTTACTAGTAAAGAAATCTGTCCAATGGGCGAGGGAGGAGAGTACCATACATTCGTCATTGACGGACCACTTTTTAAAGAACGCCTAAATATAATAGATGCGGAAATCATCTTAAATAGTGGGCTATGGTCTTTAAATATTAAGGAAATACATACGGACACTAAATAGAATAGTAAATTAAAAAACAAGTTGAAACCACTAAATCCAGTGATTTTAACTTGTTTTCATTTACTTTAACTCGTTTGAAGTTAAGTACCAATCAGCATATCGTTCAATACCCTCATTTATTGAAACTTTTGGTTCGTAATTTAAATCATTTTTGATTTTTTCAATATTAAGTGTATAGTCATAGGTTAAGAAATTCGCAATATGATTTGAAACTTTAGGTGGTTTTTTAGTAAACTTTGCTATCAGTTCAGAGCTTGTTGCAATGAATGAGAGTAGTTTTGGAGAGATGTTTTTTGTATTTAATTCTTTATTTAAAGCTATGAATAGTTGATTCAGTACATCTATTAAGTAAATAGGTTGATCATTTGTGATATTGTAGTATTCGCCATTAAGGGCATGATCAGCTTTCATACAAGCAATAATCATATCGACAACATTATCAATATACGTGAAATCCATTAGAACTTGTCCACTATGAACTAAAGGTATGCCACCGTCCTCATTTATCTGTATAAATCTTCCAAAAATCGTATGGTCAAAAGGACCAAAAATTTGTCTAGGTCTTAGTGAAATAGCTGGTAGTCCTTTTTCAATCGCATCTTCAATAATTAAATCTGCTAAATGTTTCGTTTTAGCGTAATAATTAGAATGCTTCGTCGGGAGTGGATCGCTTTCTTTAACGTTTTTACGACTTTCATTTGTGAAATACACACTTGGAGTAGAAATATTAACAAACTTTTTTAAGTTTGCCAAAAGTGCAGCATTCACAATATTCTTTGTTCCTTCAACATTCGTTTTTTCGAATTCAGAATAATCCCCAAAAGGTGCCGCAAGAGCTGCGCAATGAATTACATAATCTACATTTTTTATATTCTCGTTTAACAAGACGGAGTTGTTTAAATCACCTTTAATAAACTTAACATTACTCATATTGATAAAAAATTTAGCCGCTTCTTCGTTCCTACCATATGCTATTACAGAATACCCCATCTCGCTTAATCTTTTAGTAGTGTGTTTCCCTAAAAAACCAGTGGCACCACTTATGAAAACCTTCATTATTCCACCTCGAAAAATTTGTTATCGCTCGAATTTTATGAATCTAGTTCCTTGAAATGTTAGTTTTCCTGAATCTTTTTCTACTAATTGACCATAAATAAATCCATCAACTTGAAATTCAATTCTGTCCCCAGATTCAACCTCAAGTGTAACATAATAATGTGTGTAAGACTGGCCGAGCTGGTTTTTATTACGCTGAATATATTCAATTCTTTTTGTAGCTATTTTTGCAGGAACCGTTAATTTAGGCTGTTTATTATTAAAATTCCATTGTTTTAATCCTTTTAATAAAGCGAAAAAGATACCTGCAAAAACGAATACGAAGATAATTGGAAAAATGAAAGCAAGAATTTTAAATGCATCTAAACCACTATTAAACGATAACACCAATAATTACCCCCTTTATTGTAAGGCTATACTATTAGTTTATTAAATTTTCTGAAAACAAATCAATATAAACTTATTTCCAAATCGCACCAAAGAAATAGAGATTAAAAAATTTTAGTTAATTTTATTTACTTTATTATTTAAAAATAGTTATTTCATAAGCCGGAAAGTAAAATTGTAAAATAATTACTTTTAGTAATCTAATAGAACTAATATCCAAAAAGCTTTTGAATTCCTTATGTTATCGTTAGTTTATTTCTGAAAACTTTAATTGTGACAGAATAAAAAACTAAGTAAAAGTTTCTGCCATTTTAGTAAATTTTTATTGATTTAATTATTGACCAATAATATCCATGAGAGTAGGATACTTTTTATAGAATCTATTTTTTAGTAGTTTAAAGGTTATTTCTAGTAAAATTTATATCTAGTTATGACATTGGCGTGGGAGAGTTAGAAAGTTGAATTAGATCTAATGAGCTTCATTGAAATAATTTAATAGGAGTGATTAAGAAATGAATGTTAAAGATTTAGTATCTGTGTACAACCAGTATTACAATCATTCGAACTTACGTATATTTTTCGTATCAGGACATAATAATCAGATCGAAGAAATAACTGGGAATGAAGAAAATGGATCTCGTCAATTTGGTATATATGTCATTTTATCTAGAACAGAAGCACAGTTAATTAAACTAGTGTCATTAAATTTTGAAGACTTAGGAATCATTGAAGTGACTTTAAATGATGTAGAGGATCCAATAAAACATGACTGGACTAGCTATTTAAAGAAAGTAATAAGTTATTTAAAGCAAGCGGGATATCGTATTAATAGGGGGATGGATATACTGATTTACAGTAATCTTCCAAATGAAATTGGCTTATCTTCAAGTAGGACAATTGAAGCTTTAACAAGTACAATGTTAAAAACTTTATATGAATAAAAAATAGAAACCACATCAACCAACAATTAAAAAAGCAACCTAGTAAACTCCATAAAAGATAAAATTTCCTCCTGTAAATTATAATATTTCAAAAACACATAAATAAAACTTAAATATGCGGTTCGGATTTAAAGTAATTAAAATATGTAAAAAATTCTCCATATTTAATGAATAATCGTACAACCTTCAACTGTTAAAATTAACTTAATAAGTTCAATTAAGTTGGAAAGGTTACGAGGAGAGTTGAATGACTACTATTAAAGATATTGCGGAAAAAGCAGGTGTATCAATTGCTACTGTTTCAAGAGTTCTGAATTATGACCCTGCACTATCGGTAAGTGATGATACAAAACAAAGAATTTTCGAGACAGCCGAAAAGCTTTCATATAGGAAAAAGTCTAAAGTAAAAAAGAATATTGCTAAAATCGCACTTGTTAAAGGTGAGCACGACAAAGAAGAGTTAAATGAATTGTTTTATATGCTAATCCGATTCGGAATTGAAAATAAGTGTGAGCAACATTCTTTACATATTTCTACTTTTTTTCATGGAAGTGAAAAGGGAATGTATGATGAGCAAATCCTTGGTGTTATTGCTTTAGGTAAGTTCGATAGTCACCAAATTATTTCATTGAAAAAAGTTTCGAAAAATATTGTGTTTGTTAATTTTTCACCAGATGAAGAAAAATACGATTCTGTCATAACTGATTATGAGAATGCTATTGTAAAAGTTTTAGACCATTTTATATCGCATGGTCATCAAAAAATTGGATACATTGGTGGACGTGAGTATGATCGAAATCAAAATCATAATTCTCGCGTGAAAACATATAAAAAGTATTTAGAAGAGAAGGGACTTTTTCATAAAGAAAATCTGTATTTAAGTAGTTTTACAGCAGAAGATGGATTTAATTTAATGAACAAGGCAATCAAAGAGCAAGGTGGAGAATTACCAACAGCTTTTTTAGTCGGATGTGACACGATGGCAGTTGGATGTTTAAAGGCACTTCATGAGGCAAAAATATCGGTTCCTGAGCGCGTGAATTTAATCGGAATGAATGATTTTGTGTTTACAAAGTATTTGTTTCCTAGTTTAAGTACTTTGAAAGTATATACCGAATTAATGGGCGAATCCGCTGTGGATTTATTGATGGAAAGGCTTTTAGGTAGGAAAATAGCTAAAAAAGTGATTGTTCCAACGACGTTAAAAATACGTCAAAGTAGTCTTTAAAGAATAGCCATTTAATTGTCATTTGCGAAATTTGTAAGATAATTGCTAAAAATGAAACATTTTGCTTTTAATCTTTACTCTTTTTAGTATAATTAAAAATTAAAAGGAGTGGGAACGTGAAAGTTGGGTATTTAGGTCCTGAGGCGACTTTTACACATGTCGCAGTTCGATCTGTATTTAAAAATGAAGAACATATTGCTTATTCTAGTATACCTGTTTGTATGGATGGTGTAGCTGAGGGAGAGGTTGATTTAGTAGTAGTTCCAATTGAGAATTCGGTTGAGGGCTCTGTGACTACAACAATCGATTATCTTGTACATGAGCAGCCATTAAAAATGGTTGGTGAAATCATTATACCGATTAGACAACATTTATTGATGGCAAAAGGACAGGCACATCGAGTGAAGGATATTGAGGTAATTTATTCTCATTCCCATGCATTAGCTCAGTGTCATACGTTTTTACATGGTCAATATAAATACACGAAGCTAGAGCCGGTAACTTCTACAAGCGCAGCAGCTAAAATTGTTAGTGAGCAAACTAATGAGTGTATAGCAGCGATCGCGAACGAGTTTGCTGCTAAGAAATATGGTTTAGAAATTGTTGCTTCAGACATTCATTCTAATTCTTATAATCATACAAGATTTGTTGTTTTACAAAGACAAGATGCGAAAGTGGAAACAAATTATTTTGATTCTAAACAGACTAAGGCAACTTTAGTCATTAATATGCCGGAGAACCACGCTGGTGCGCTTCACCAAGTGCTATCTGCATTTGCCTGGAGAAAGATTGACCTTTCAAAGATTGAGTCTCGCCCGACGAAAACGGGATTGGGAAATTACTTTTTCATTATTGATGTTGAGATGGGCTATGATGAAGTATTATTACCTGGAGTTAAGCAAGAATTAGAAGCTTTAGGCTTTTCGGTAGATGTCGTAGGGAGTTACTCTACAATATCGCTATAAAAAAAGAGAAGGATTAGGATCCTTCTCTTTTATATTTTTTAATTTTACATTACTAGTAGTAATATTGGGGAGGACAATAATATCCTGGTGGGCAATAGTAGTAAGGATAACCGTAACCATAACCTCCATAAAAGAATGGGAAAAATGGGAAGAATGGACGGAAGAACGGACGACCAAATCCAAATCCAGGTCTACCAAACCCAAAGCCTGGTCTACCGAACCCAAACCCTGGTCTACCACCAAATCCACCCATTCCACCCATTCCACCATGAAATCCGCCTCCACCATGGAAGCCACCACCAAATCCTGGGCGATACTCAAGTTCATTCGACATGTATAACAAACCTCCTTTACTTATGAGTCTTACATATTTAAAATATGCTGGACAAATGCGGAAGGTTTGGGCGTTCGAGTTTAAAACTGTACTGGAAACATAGAATTCTTCAATACCCTTAATCGTTAAATAAATTAAATTTGCGAATACGGTATTGTAGGTTTTGTCTACTGATGCCTAATTTTTTTGCAGCTTTTGTAATGTTACCGTTATGTTCATTTAAAACATTCATAATGTACTGTTTTTCATTATTTAATAAAGTGCTTTTTAAATTTGATTGATCTTCTGTAAGATCTGCTGATTTGACCTCTTTATTTTGACTGATTGTAGGTGCGGAAATAACATTTCTTTTTTCATTAAAAAATCTAGATGGTAAGTGCGTGGTAGAAATAGTTGTATCATTTTCAACTAAGTTCATTGCACCTTCAATCATATGCTCAAGCTCCCGTATATTTCCTGGCCAGTTATGGTTTAGAAAGAAATTGGATACTTCCTCATCTAATTTAATGACTCGATGACCAAAAAGGCGATTGTATTTTTGAATAAAGAAGTTTGCTAATAATAGAATGTCTTCAAATCGTTCACGTAATGGCGGAAGAAATAATGAGACTACACTTAAACGGTAATATAAGTCCTTCCGTAAATGATTATTCGCAATTGCTTCGATCGGATCTTCATTTATAGTAGCAATAATTCGCACATCTAATTCTTTTTCACTCGTATCACCAATTCTTCTAACTTTGCGTTCTTGAATAACACGTAAAAGTTTAGCTTGCAAGTTCGGGCTAAGTGAGTTGATTTCATCTAGTAATAATGTTCCACCATTGGCCTCTTCAAATAATCCCGGTTTATCAATTGCCCCGGTAAATGCTCCTTTTTTTGTACCGAAAAGAATACTCTCGATTAAGGTTTCCGGAAGAGCGGCACAATTTTGAGAAATAAATGGTTTTGTAGCTCTTTGGCTTGCGTTGTGAATACTTTGTGCGAACAATTCTTTACCTGTTCCGGTTTCACCAACGATTAATACGGAGGAAGAAGTTTTAGCCGATCGCTTAGCGTCCTCAATAATGCTCTTAAATGACGCGGAAGTTCCGATTAATTGTTCGAATGTATAGCGTGTATTTCTGTTTTGAAGAATTCCGTCTTGTACGGATTGTTTTAATTCAGTGACATCGCGAACCATTTCGATGGCTCCGATAATTTTATGATCCTTCATGATTGGATAAGTATCGTTGATTGTTGTAACTTCTTTTCCCTTATTATTGAAATAGGACTGTTTAATATTTTTACGAACTTTCCCTTTTTGGAGGGCTTCGAGAAGTGTACTTGATTGGTTTTTTTGAAACGTGAATACATCTAGAAGATTTTTATGTAATACATCCTCTTCATTCATCATTTCAATTTCCATCATTCTTCGGTTGTACACCATTGTATTTGCATCTTGGTCAACTACATGTATACCGATGTCAATTTCTTCTAATATTAACTGTAATAATTCATCAACAGCTAAAAAGTTTTGTTTATCATTTTTCATAAGATTCTCTCTTTTCATTATCACTGTATAAAAAATTTGCACTTCTAATTATTTTTGGTAAGATAAAAAGGCAGTTTTTCTAAATGTGCTAATTTTTTTTGTTACTCTTTTTTTTGCTGCAAATATTCTATGCATATTTTAATTAATTTTGCGCTTAAATGCAAAAATATTTTGCGGTAAATTGTAAACGGTATCATCATTATTGGTGGATAACATTGGATATAAGTACATTCTGTGAATTTTTCTGTATTTAACATGTTTGGCACGGAAATTGCTTATTCTTTTAGTAAGAAACTAAAAATTAATCAATATTGGGGGAACTCAAATGGCAACTAATTCTCAAAAAATCATTGACCAAACAAATCAATATGGCGCAAATAACTATCATCCACTACCAGTAGTAATCGCAAAAGCTGAAGGTATTTGGGTAACAGATCCAGAGGGGAACAGATATTTAGATATGCTTAGTGCTTATTCTTCTGTAAACCAAGGTCATCGTCATCCGAAAATTATTCAAGCTTTAAAGGATCAAGCTGACAAAGTTACATTAACTTCTCGTGCTTTCTATAGTGAAAACATGGGTGAGTGGTTTGAAAAAGTAGCAAAAGTTACAAACAAAGACATGATTTTGCCAATGAACACTGGTGCTGAAGCTGTTGAGACAGCAATTAAAGCTGCTAGAAGATGGGCTTATGATGTAAAAGGTGTTGAAGATAACCAAGCTGAAATTATTGCTTGTGTTGGTAATTTCCATGGACGTACGATGGCTGCAGTATCTTTATCATCAGAAAAAGACTATCAACGTGGATTTGGTCCATTCTTACCAGGAATTAAGTTAATTCCTTATGGCGATATGGAAGCATTAAAAGCAGCTATTACGCCTAATACTGCTGCATTCTTAATCGAACCAATTCAAGGTGAGGCTGGAATTAATATTCCTAGAGAAGGATTCTTACGCGAAGTAGCTGAAGTTTGTAAAAATGAAAACGTATTATTTATTGCAGATGAAATTCAAACTGGTCTATGCAGAACTGGTAAAACTTTTGCATGTGATTGGGATGGAGTAATTCCTGATATGTATATTTTAGGTAAAGCACTTGGAGGCGGCGTATTCCCAATTTCATGTGTTGCTGCAAATCGTTCAATCCTAGGTGTATTTGAGCCAGGTTCTCACGGATCTACATTTGGTGGAAACCCATTAGCTTGTGCTGTTTCTGTAGCAGCATTAGATGTACTTGAAGAAGAGAAATTAGCTGAGCGTTCAAATGAGCTTGGAAATTACTTTATGGAAAAATTAAGAGAAATCGAGCATCCTCATATTAAAGAAGTTAGAGGACGTGGATTATTTATTGGTGTTGAACTACATGTTCCTGCACGTGTTTACTGTGAAGCATTGAAAAAACAAGGTTTATTATGTAAAGAAACACATGATACTGTAATTCGTTTTGCACCACCATTAATTATTTCTAAAGAAGATTTAGACTGGTCAATTCAACAAATTAACGAAGTATTTAGCCAATATAAAGCAACTGTATAAATGGAGCGATTAAAAATGACAACTACAATCCCACAAAATGAAGTACAAAACAAAATCAAAGAAGAAGGCAGAGAATTAATTGAGTCAACTCAAGAAGTAATCTCTGAAGCACTTCATAAACTTGGTTATTCAAAAGAACTTTATGAGTTATTAAAAGAACCTTTACGATTTTTAACAGTACAAATTCCGGTAAGAATGGATGATGGCTCAGTGAAAATTTTCACTGGCTATCGTTCACAACATAATGATGCTGTAGGTCCAACAAAGGGCGGAATTCGTTTCCATCCTGAGGTAAATGAAGATGAAGTAAAAGCTTTATCAATGTGGATGAGCTTAAAATGCGGTATCGTTGATTTACCATACGGTGGGGGAAAAGGCGGTATCATCTGTGATCCAAGAAAGATGTCAATATATGAGTTAGAGCGTTTAAGTAGAGGATATGTTCGCGCAATCAGCCAAATCGTTGGTCCGACGAAAGATATCCCTGCACCAGACGTATACACAAACCCTCAAATTATGGCTTGGATGATGGATGAGTATAGTAGAATTCAAGAATTTGATTCTCCAGGATTTATTACTGGTAAACCACTTGTACTAGGTGGCTCAGCAGGACGTGAAACAGCTACAGCTCAAGGTGTAACAATCTGTATCGAAGAAGCTGCGAAGCGTAAAGGAATCGATTTAAAGGGTGCTAGTGTCATTGTTCAAGGATTTGGTAATGCGGGTAGCTTCTTAGCTAAATTCATGGTTGAAGCAGGTGCAAAAGTAGTTGGTATTTCAGACGCACTTGGCGCATTATATGATCAAAATGGTTTAGATATCGATAGTTTATTAGAAAAAAGAGATAGTTTCGGTACAGTAACTAACCAGTTTACTGATGTAATTTCTAATAAAGAATTACTTGAAATGCCTTGTGATATTTTAGTTCCGGCTGCAATTTCAAACCAAATTACAATTGAAAATGCTCACAATATTAAAGCAACAATCGTAGTTGAAGCTGCAAATGGTCCTACTACTCTAGAAGCTACTAAAATATTAACAGAACGTGGAATTCTATTAGTTCCAGACGTATTAGCAAGTGCTGGCGGAGTTTCTGTTTCTTATTTTGAGTGGGTTCAAAATAACCAAGGTTACTACTGGTCTGATGAAGAAGTTGCTGAAAAGCTACGTGAAAAAATGGTGCGTTCATTTGACAGTGTTTATCAAACTTCAGTTAATCGTCAAGTAAATATGAGATTAGCTGCATACATGGTTGGTATTCGTAAAATGGCAGAAGCATCTCGTTTCCGTGGATGGGTTTAATAGATTAATAGGTTCGCTCCAGGTGGTTTTCCATCTGGAGCAATTATATTGTATTGACAGATAATAAAATCTATTTTTATAATTAAGTATTATTTCAATACAATGATTTGTATGCGTTTTCAATTAATATCTGAAAATTTAGTTTTAAAATATGTTAATTTAAAGCGTTTTAGTGTTCATTATGGGATTCGGGGGAGTCTGCATTCTGTTATATCAGAATATTTTAACTTATGCGCACAATTTGCATCTAGAGGAGGGACTTTCATGAAACAACAAGAACAAGGGTTAAAGAAAGAGCTTAAAAGTAGACACTTGTTTATGATTGCTCTTGGGGGAGTTATTGGGACAGGTTTGTTTATGGGATCAGGCTATACAATTAGTGAAGCTGGCCCAGGTGGAGCAATATTAGCCTACTTAGTAGGTGGATTCGTAATGTACTTAACTATGCTATGTTTAGGAGAATTAGCAGTTAATTTACCAGATGCTGGTTCTTATCAAACTTATGCAACTAAATATATCTCACCAGCGTCAGGTTATGTAGTTGGATGGATGGCATGGTTAAACTGGTCGGTAACAATCGGTTTAGAGTTAATTACAGTTAGTATGTTAATGAAAAGATGGTTTCCAGATGTACCGACTTGGATCTGGTGTGTAGTATTCGGGGTAATATTATTCGCAATAAATGCACTTTCAACTAGAAGTTTTGCTGAAGTTGAATTTTGGTTTGCTAGTATTAAAGTAGTGACAATTGTTCTATTTATAGTTTTAGGTGGAGCAGTAATGTTTGGCATTGTACCTGTGGAAGGGTCAAAGGCTCCAATGCTTTCTAACTTTACAGACCACGGCGGACTTTTCCCGAATGGCTTTTTAGCGATTATGGTCACAATGGTTGCAGTTAACTTCTCATTCCAGGGAAGTGAATTAGTAGGGATTGCAGCTGGTGAAAGTGAAGATCCAGCAAAAGCTGTACCTAAAGCAATTAATAACACTGTATGGCGAATTCTAGTATTCTTTATTTTATCAATATTTGTTTTAGCAGGCTTATTCCCTTGGGAGAAAGCTGGATTAGTAGATAGTCCATTCGTAGTAGTATTTGATAACATCGGTATTCCATATGCAGCAGATATTATGAACTTTGTTATTATTACAGCGGTTCTATCAGTTGCTAACTCAGGTTTATACGCAACATCTCGAATGATGTACTCAATGGCTCAAAAAGGAATGGTTAGTTCGAAATTAGGAAAACTAACTAAAAATGGTGTACCTTTAAACGCTTTAACTTTTAGTATGTTTTTTGGATGCTTATCTCTATTAAGTGGTATTTACGCAGAAGACACAGTTTATCTATGGCTACTATCAATTGCAGGATTTGGCTGCCTATTTGTTTGGGCAAGCATTGCATTATCAAATCTTTTAGGTAGAAAGAAATACATTCAAGAAGGTGGAAAATTAGAGGACTTAAAATACAAAACTCCTCTATACCCAATCGTACCAATTGTTGCATTAGTGTTAAATGTGGCTGTAATGATCAGCCTTGCATTTATCCCAGACCAACGCATTGCATTGTACTGTGGTATTCCATTTATGATTCTATGTTTAATCTATTACCATTTCTCCGCTAGACATAAGATTGAAAAGCATGAGCAAGAAGAAGGTAGGAAGGTAAGTTAATATTTCGGTTTTTGAGACTGATTTTATTAATTAGATAGAGCCCGCGAGGAGGTTAGGCTTCCTGGCGGGTTTTTTTGTTTTAATTGCGGTGTGATTGTTTTTTAGTAAATTTGGTTTGGGGTCGGTTTTTAGGGTGCATTGAAGGGATTTATTGGTGAATTAGCTATTTTATCAATAATGTCTACGGTGTTCTCGTGCTTTTTGAGTTTCAATACACTATATTTCAACGCAGAGAAGTACCCCGAGGTCGTTTATGCACAGAAATCAGTAATTTATGAACGAAACTTATTGATTTATGCACAAAAGCCAGCGTTTTATGAACCAAGCTCACAAAATGTACGTGATATCAATAATATGCTAGCCGTATTTCAACGCACAGCAGCCACTCAAAAGGAGTCCAAGAGTTATATCAACAAAAATCAGTAGTTTATCAATAAAAATCCCTATTATATCAACAAAGTTCACAGCTTTATTAACAAAATACACAATGTGTTCGCATTTCTGGCAACGCACTTGCAAATAATCGTCACTCAGAAGGGGAAGTGGACCGACCTGATCTAGTGATAATTGAGCAGAGTTCGTAAAATATACGTGCCATCTATAATTCGCTCTCTAAATTTCAACACACAGAAGTACCCCGAGGTCGTTTATGCACAAAAAGCAGCACTTAATGAACGAATCCCAACGATTTATGCACGAAACTCACCACTTTATGAACAAATCCCAATGATTTATGCACAAAAGCCGCCATTTTATGAACCAACCTCACAAAAAGTACGTGCTATCAATAATTCGCTAGCCATATTTCAACGCACAGCAGCCACTCAAAAATTTTATCAACAAAAATCAGCGCTATATCAACAAAAATCAGTAGTTTATCAATAAAAATGCCCACTATATCAACAAAGTTCACAGCTTTATCAACAAAGTACACAATGTGTTCGCATTTCTACCAAGAAACCATCCCGAAACAAAGGAGAGCAGCAACTTATCCACACTCAAAAAAAAGAACCATCTCAAAAGAGACGGTCCTATTTTTAAAGCTTATTTATTTTTTTCAGACTCTGCACTTGTTACAGAGATGTCTTGTAAGTGACCTTGGAAACCTTGACCAGCAGTTAGGTCGAAGCCTTTAACGCGTTTGTTAACTCCATCTAAACCGAAGCGGAATAGAGTAGGGATAACTGGTACTTCTTCATTTACAAGCTCTTGCCATTGATCGTATACGTCTTGACGGTATTTTTCGTCAAAGGCTTTAGCTGAGATACCTTCTTTTAATAACTTGTCGTTATCTGGATTTACCCAACGAACGTAGTTAAATGGTGCGTTTTTCGCCCAAATTCCAGATGGGTCTGGGTCAGAACCTGTTCCCCAAGCTGCTGCGAAGATATCGATTTTTGGATTATCTTTTTCTACCATATCGTAGAATGAGTTGAACTCATGTAAACGTCCATCTAATAATTGAACATCTAAGCCAACATCTTTCCAAGATTGGATGTAGAATTGTGCTAATGGTTCAGCAATATCGCCACCGCTCATAGAAGCGAAGTTGATTTTGAATGGTTTACCGTTTGGATCTTCACGTAAGCCATCTCCAGTTACGTCTTTGTAACCAGCATCATCAAGTAATTGTTTAGCTTTTGCTGGATCATGAGTGTATCCTTTTAATGCTTTATCAAAGTATTTAGGGAATGATGGTGGAATTACAGATGTTGCAGGCACTCGTAATCCTTTGTATAATTTTTCCCCAACTGCTTTGTTGTCAATAGCATAAGCCATTGCTTGACGTAAACGTTTATCTGAGAATTTTGTATTATCCATTACGTTTACACCGTTTTTCGCATCGAAATGTCCTAATTTAAATCCAATGTAAGAGTAAGCTAATTCTGTTTTACCGATTAATTGGATATTTTTTAATTTTTTAGCTTGATCGTATTGGTCAGCTGAAACAGACGCGATATCGATGTCGCCATTTTGTAATGATGATGTAGCAATTGTTGGGTTAACAACTTTTAAAAGTACACCGTCAAGTTTTGGAGCACCATTCCAATAATCTTTGTTCGCTTCAAATTCTACAGCTTCACCTGGAGTGATCTTTTTGATTTTGAATGGTCCAAAGCCAATTGGAGCTTTACGAATTTGGTCAGATGATGCTAATTTATCGATTGGTACATTTCCTAAATATTTTTTAGGTAGTGGGTTAGTCCATAAACCAGTAAGTACTGATGGGTTTGCTTCTTTGAATGTAATTGAGATGTTGTGGTCGTCAATTACTTTTACCCCAGAGATCGATTTTGCTTTACCGTTATGGTAATCTTCCATACCTTCGATCATAGACATTTGTGAGTCATAACGTACACCAGTATATTTCGGGCTACCAATTACAAGGTAAGCGTACTCTAAATCTGAAGCAGTTACAGGGTCACCATTGTGCCATTTTACATTATCGCGAATTGTTAAAGTAATTGTCTTTTTATCATCGCTTAATTTGTATGTAGCAGCACCATCTTGGTCATAAATATAGTTTTCATCTGTTGAAAGAAGTGCCTCATCAAAGAATTGAAGAACTTGAGAATCTGGATCGCCTTCATAGAAAACTGTATTTAAAATACCTTCAAATGGCGTGTCAGATACTAAACCGTATTTTAAAGTGCCACCTGCGATTGATTTTTTGTTATTCGTTACTTTAATTGGGAAAGCAGCTTGATCTACTTTAGCAGTTGTAGACGTTGTTTTTGTGTCCCCGCCCTTACAAGCAGATAGAATTAACATAGATACTGCCATTGCGCTTAAAACCTTAGAAAATCCTTTTGCATTTTTCATATTTCCACTCTCCTTTAATGGTTTCTTAACCTCTTCTTTGTCTTGCATCAGCTGCACGCTTTAGCGCTTCACCGATGAAATTTATACTCAGCATGAGCACTAAAATCATGCACGATGCAGGTAGCCAAATCCACAGCTTGTTTTGTAAAACATCAGGGTTTGTTGCATAACTTACTAGTGTTCCTAAACTTGGAGTACTTTCTGGTAAACCAAATCCAAGGAATGTTAACCCAGATTCAATTCCAATATTTCCTGCTAGGTTTAACGTAAATGCAACGATAATTAATGAACTTACATTTGGTAAAACGTGTGAAATAATGATTTTCCAGTTCGGCGTGCCAATCGCTTTTGCAGCTGCAACATAATCTAATTCGCTTTCTGATAATACTTTTGAACGAATTAATCTTGCCTTACCTGTCCATAAAAATAGACTCATTATTAAGATGAAATTTACGATTGAGAATGTAGGCACAACAGTAACGAATACGATAATTAACATTAGTGTTGGTAAAGATAAGAAGAAGTCAATAATACGCATGACAACTCCATCAACCCAACCACCAAAGTAACCAGCTACTAATCCTAGTGCTAGGCCTAGTAAATTCGTAATAATTGTGATGAAAAATCCGATTGTAAAGGAATTCCTAGTCCCAATTATTAGTTGCCCGAATATATCACGTCCCCCGTAATCAGTACCTAGCCAATGAGCAGATGAAGGGGGCTGATAGATTGATAGAAAGTCAACTTTAACAATTTGGTTTTGATCTAGTACAAGCGAAGTACCATACACGAATAATATTATTAAGCCAAGTAGGATAAGAGAACCTAAAGCTAACTTATCTCGTCTAAATTCTGCCCAAATAACACTAAATCCAGATGAACTTTTTCGCTTCTCAACTATATGATTTTGATTTTCGATTTTTAATTCCATAAGTGTCACCTACCTTAATCAATCCGTATACGTGGATCCACGATGCTTAGAATAATATCTGAGATTAATGTTCCAAAAAGTGTTGCAAGACATGTCATTAAAACAAGTGCATTTACAACGGTAAAGTCACGTAACATAACGGATTTAACAAACAGCTGTCCAATTCCTGGATATCCAAAAATTGATTCTAAAAATACTGAACCAGCTATTAAACCAGTAATCTCATAACCTAGAAATGCTGCGATTGGTAAGAATGAATTACGTAAAATATGTCTAGAATAAACCTTTGATTCAGGAACACCTTTTGATCTTGCAGTTCTTACGAAATCTTTAACTTTTGTATCAATAATTTCACTACGTAAATATTGAGAAATACCTACAGTTGAAATTAGTGCACCTGATAAAGTTGGTAAAACAAGATGATCTAATTTACTTACATAATAAGCAAATGTTCCATCGGCAATCTGAGGGTCTACGCTACCACCTGTTGGAAATAGGTCTAAATAAAATCCGAAAATAAATAACATAATTAATCCAAAAATAAAGAGTGGGGTAGCAAAACCTACATAGTTATACCCGGTTATTAGATTATCGGCCCAGGTGTCATTCCACCGTCCACTAATAATCCCAAATGGAATAGCTAATAAGTAAGTCACAATAAATACGCATAAAGCAAGTAATACTGTATTGCCAATTCGGTCGCCAATTACGTCGACTACGTTGATTTTGTGTGTATATGAAATACCAAAATCACCTTTTGCTACGTTTTTAATCCAATGATAATACTGAACATAAGCAGGATCATTTAAGCCCATTTCTTCACGAATCTTTTCAATTTCCTGTGGATTAGCTTTTGGGTTAATTGATCGACCAGTTAGAGCGTCACCTGGCATGGCTTTAGCAAGTGCAAAGATTAGTATACTCAAGATTAGAAGCTGTGGAATCATGATGAGTATACGTCGGATGATAAATTTCAACATATTCGTTACTCCTTTCTATGGTAATGCTACTCGATGAGTATCTGATATTGCCTTTAAATCAAATGGTCGACCATTTTCATCAAAGTAAGAAGAAAAGTTTTGTTGGTATTCTTCTCGAACTACTTGTCTTGCAATAATTTTTTCTTCTCTAACTTCTGGACGAATGTCAGGTATTGCTGCGATTAAGCGTTTAGTATAGATATGTTGCGGGTTATTTAATATATCGTCAGTAGTGCCTTCTTCAACAAGTCTACCGCGATACATAACACCAATTCGATCACATAAATGGCGGATAACACCTAAGTCATGACCGATAAATAAATAAGTTAATTTGAATTCTTCCTGTAAATCTTGTAGGAAGTTAAGTACTTGTGCTTGTACAGAAACGTCCAATGCTGAAACTGGCTCATCTGCAACGATTAACTTTGGTTGTAAAGTTAAGGCTCTAGCAATCCCAATACGTTGACGTTGACCGCCAGAAAATTCATGCGGATATTTGTACAGAGACTCAGGTGATAGACCTACTTTATCTAGATAATAAAGAACTCTTTCACGCTCCTCATCCGGCGTTAAACTTTGAAAGTTTCTTAAAGGTTCTGCAACTAAATCAATAATTCGCTTTTTAGGATTTAGAGAAGAGTATGGGTCTTGAAAGATCATTTGAATTTCTTGGCGAAATGCTCGTAATTGATTTTTATTTAACTCTATTAAGTCTTTGTCTAAAAACTCAATACTTCCATGTGTAGCCTTCGTTAATTGTAAAATCGCTTTACCCGCAGTAGATTTTCCACTACCAGATTCTCCAATTAGGCCATATGTTTCGCCTTCGCTAAGTTCAAATGAAATTCCATCAACAGCTCTAACGTGATCTACAACTGTTCGAAAGATACCACCGCGAATAGGGTAATGTACTTTTAAGTTATCAACCTTTAATAGAGACATTTACGATCGGTGCTCCTTTCTCGTTCTTGAAATGGAAATGCTTATAACAAGAACAACGTACATAATGATTTGGTGTGACTTCGTGCAAGTTAGGTTGATTTTCATGAGCATAAGATTGAATCCAAGGAATACGGTGGCTGAATCGACAGCCGTTTCTAGGTAGTTTGTCTAATGGTGGCACAGTGCCTTCAATAATATGAAGTCTTTGATTTTTTGAATGAGTAGTAGGAATAGAGTTTAATAGTGATCGTGTGTATGGGTGTAATGGATTATTTAGTATTTCTTCTACTGAACCAGTCTCAATAATTTGGCCAGCATACATAACAGCAACTCGGTCTGCTACTTCAGCAACTACGCTTAAATCATGAGTGATTAAAATGATTCCAAGTTTCGTTGTCTTTTGGATTTCTTTTAGTAAATCTAAAATTTGAGCTTGTATCGTTACATCTAAAGCGGTAGTAGGCTCGTCAGCGATAATGAATGACGGATTACAAGCAATTGCAATCGAAATCATTGCACGCTGTCTCATCCCACCAGATAATTCATGTGGGTACTGTTTGTAAGTAACCTCTGGTTTCGGAATACCAACTTGATTAAGTAACTCTAGTGCACGCTCTTTTTTCTGTGATTTTGATAAATCAGTATGGTAATCTAGGTTCTCTTCAATTTGTTTACCAATCGTCATTAGCGGATTTAAAGCAGTTAGAGGTTCCTGGAAAATCATTCCGATTTCCTTACCTCGAATCTTATTTAATTTACTATCATTTAGTGTTAGTAAATTCGTACCCTTGTAAGAGATTGATCCATTCATTTTTGTACGATTATTTGAATGTAGTCCAAGAATTGAGAGGGCTAGTGCACTTTTACCACAGCCAGATTCACCTACAATTGCGAGAATCTCATTTTCATGGACAGTCAATGACACATCATCTACAGCAGGATAATATTGGTTGTTTATTCGAAACGATGTCGTTAAATGTTCGATTTCCAAAAGAGGTTTTGACATATCGTATCTCCTTTCGCGATATCATGAGCAAATTGTTGGTTTATTTAGAATTTTTATAAGTATAATATTATTACGCGAATGTTTCAATACGGTATCAAAGCCTGTAATATATAGTCCTTTTTAACTAGGATTTGAATTTAAACCTGTTCAACTAGTCAATAAATAGGAAAAATTTGTAATGGGGACACGATAAAAAGGTTGATATATTAATTAAAATAAGAGGCAGTAGGATTTGTTAATTATGAAAACGTTTACATTTATGTGGTTGAAATAGTCAATAAGATGTGTTTGAAAAAAAGATAGAAAAAAGAAGAAGTTTGTCGCAAATTGTAAGAATTTTGTGGAAAATATAATATAGAGGGTAATTTTGTAGTTTGATATTCCTAGTACTTTATACCTGTTTTTATATAGGAAAATAAGAATTTAGTTAAAAAATGGGGGTCAACTAAACTATAATTTTAGTAAATTATAAGAAAAGAAAAAACAGAGTAAAGTAAAATGGATCAACTCTCCGACTTACTTTACTCTGTTTTTCTTAATTTAACCTTAAAGTTTTACAAATGATCAATTTAAATAAGCCGTTAACATCCAAACATGCTTAGCAAGCTTTTCTCGAATTGTTAATAATAAATCATGGGTTACAGAATCAGATTCAAGCTCTGCAATTTCCATACCATCTTTTAATTCTTCAATTAAGTATTTAAAGTCTTTAACAATGTCCTGTACCATTTCATCAGCAGTAACATTTGTATTCGCTTCATTTATACATGAAGTATCAAGATATTCTCTCACTGTTCCAAGTGGCTTTCCACCAATTATTAACACTCGCTCCGCTAGCTCATCAATATGTAAACTCGCCTCGTTGTAAAATTCTTCAAATTTAGTATGTAGAGTGAAAAAATTTGGACCTTTTACATACCAGTGATAGTTATGCAACTTTACAAATAGAATATTCCAGTCTGCTATTTGCTTGTTTAGCACATCAACAGTCGTTTTTGAGATGGATGATGTTTCCATTAAAATACCTCCTCTAAATGATGTAAAAGATTAAAAAACCATATACACAATCTTAACTGATAATGACCGATAATAGTCATGGTAATATTTGATAGCTAAGACAACAATTAGTAAATTTAACGTTAAATTGGTAGGTAGCATTATATTAAAATAGAAAACCATCCAAAAGATGGGAAGTTCAAAAAAATAAGACTGCCAGAATTAGTTAAACTGGTCTGCTATTTATTGAACTTTGCTGTATTTAATTCATTTTGCGACTTTTGAAAGATGTGTAATTGTTTTTATTAACTTAGTTTTTGCAGAGTCTGAATATTCATAGGATATAGCCTTACCGTAGTAATACATAGAATCTTTTGCTTGGTAGTTCTTTGTTGTGTAATATTTTATAGCTGCACCATTATATAAAGCATTAAGTGTTGCTGTTGCCGCAGCCTTAGACCATGTTTTTTTAAGAAATTTTTCTGGAATATATGCAGATGCAAAACTGTATGTCCAATCACCTAAACTACTTATAACTTTTGAAGAACCAGTAAATGTATCAATTAATTTATAATTCATACTAACTCCTTCATTAACCACCACACGTGATTGTATTAACGGATGGCTTGGTGAGCCTTCTTCAATAATTGTTTTTGCCACAAGCTGTTGGTTTTCATCATATTCAGCAATCTCTGTCACACTAGAGAAAAATTCTTGTTCTTGTGCTTCTTCAATCGAGCTTTCTAATGCAGTATTTTCCTCTGCGTTTACTGTAAATGGTAAAGAGACCGTTAGTAAAAGTGCTGTAGTCATTGCAGTTAATTGTTTCTTCATTTTCTTTCTCCTTTTAATAGAAAAATATAATGTATAATCTAAAAAACGACTGTTAAATAAAGGTGGTAAGAATCTTGAAAAAATATAGGGTATTGATCATAGCCCTTTTTTTAATGATTTTATTATTTTTGATAATAAACACATTTGAATTGCTGAATGATCCAACACCTATAAGAAAAATAGGTTTTGTATTTTTTACAATGCTTTGGATTTACGGAATCTATCAAAATAGAAAATCATTAATGAAAGTAAGTGCTATGGTATTCTTTTATTTTTTACTAATGGTTTGGGGTAATATTATTTAAATAACGTAATTGTAACCTATAAAATATCGTTTTCTTTTCATAGATAAGGAATAATATTCCACGTTCAAAATTGGTACCATTTATTGGTGTCGTTTCAAAAACTTACTGATAAAATATACACTAAAAATAGTGGACGAGGATTCCATTTATTTACCGGAGTAACGGATAAAAAATGGAATCTCTTAATGCTTAAATCGTAAGACCGAATATTGATAAATTCACCAAGCCAAACTGCCTTGGTCTGAAATTAATATTAAGGTCTTTTTCTATTTATTTTCACAAAAAAAGGCACCCATCTGTCAGACATCCCGACAGATGAGGCACCCAGTTTACGATTTATAAAATAGCACGAATTTATGATTATTTAATTGATTGAAAGCACAAGTCAGTAGACCTAATTCATTTAATAAAACGAACACGCTTAAGTTATGAATGCAGATTTACATTGTGAGGGGAAAGCTTAGGATCAATTCTAACTGCATCATCCTCATTAAACGCATTTTTTAATACTAAGAAAAATGAACCAATCATACCTAAAAGAATAATCACGTAAAAGAAAAAGATGAGCACATCGTAAGCCATTGTAAATACCCCCTTCGAAAATTTTCTGTATTTTATATATATGATTGAAGAAAAGGACAGATAACTAAAATTCACAAAGTGTTCAAATTTTAGAGGAATATTTTGATTTGGGCTTGGGGTAACTGGGTGAAGGAGGGGGGGATAGGTACTTTGTGAGTGAAAGTGGTTCGGGCCCTAAAGGGGTGCTGCTTTGTGTTGAAATACAGTGTGGGGGGAAATTGAAAAAGCGGACACAGGGTGTACTTTGTGCATAAAACGTTGATTTTTGTGCGTAAATGGGTGGGATTTGTTCATAAAGTAGAGGTTTTTGTGCATAAAAGTGTTTCGGGGCTCTAAGGGGAGCTGCTGTGCGTTGAAATACAACAGGTGTATTTTTGAAAAATACGAACACTTGTTGAACTATATTGATAAAGTTGTGAACTTCGTTGATATAATGCTCAATCCCGTTGATAAAGTGCGGATTCCCGTTGATATAATGTACAATCCCGTTGATAAAGTGCAGATTCCCGTTGATATAATGTACAATCCCGTTGATAAAGTGCGGATTCCCGTTGATATAATGCTCAATCCCGTTGATAAAGTGCAGAATCACGTTGATAAAATGCTCAATTCCGTTGATATATGCCATCGGCCTTTAATTAAGTACTCATTTTATTGATATATCGCTAAAAAACTGGCCCAGTTCGAGAGTGTACTAACCAAAAATAAACAAAAAATCACAAGCTAAACTTGTGATTTTCAGTCTGAATTTATTTTTTCTTCCTATATAACTGTGTTAAGCTGCTTGATTTCGATTTTTCTTAACGTTAACAAGAATCGGTGCTGAGGAAAGCAAGATAATTAATAAAACAGCACTAATTATAAATGAAGGAACCATATACCAAGCGTTATATACTAATGAGTAAAGTGGAACCGGAGTGCCTTTTGGTGCGTATGAGCCGTAAAATACAACTCCTGCGATAAAGTGGCAGATGAAACGAGCTAGTGAGCCGATAAATGTTCCTATAATAATGTAAACTGCTGCGCTTGTTTTATTGCCGTTTGCTAAATTGTTTTTTATTTGTTTAAATACGAGACCTGCTAAGCCTATGCTTGTAAATGCTGCGATATAGTCTAAGAATATTTGTATTGGATGTACATAATAAGGTTTTGTGATTAGTTGTAGAATTGCTAGTAATAGTCCAGTAATTAGGCCTTGTTTTAATCCCCAACGGAAAGCAATTAAGAAAACTGGAATCATTGTTAGTGATACGGATCCTCCTTGAGGTGCAGTAAATAGTGGTAAGAAGTCGAATACGATTGCAAGTGCTGCACACATCGCTATTTCTGCCATTAATTGAATCTTTGATGTCTTCATTTATATTTCCCCCTTTATTCGTGGACAACTTATGTAGTGAAACACTTTTTTAGTGAGAGTCGTTTCCACAGTTTGGGATTTCGAGTTGAAGTACATAAAAAAGCAACACGGGTAGCATGATGATCCCAGTGTTGCTTTTCATCGTGCCACATCCCTACGTTAGTATTAACTAACAGGTTCGAAGGGTAAGAATAGCTATTCTATTCACTCTCAGCCAATTGGCTCCCCTTGTGGATCAGCGTACATTTAGTTGTCTCTACTAAATATAGTCAAGGTGGTTTAAAAATACAATTAATTTATCTGTAAAAATTAAATTTTTTACGCTTTAATTAAAATTATTTTTAAAAAGTAAGTGTAAACAGAGCTATTATGTAAAAAATAAGCATTATAACTTTTATCTTATTTATACTGTCCATAAATTATTCACAATAGCTTGCTTTTCATTTTAAAATATACCGTGGTAGAATGAATACGGAACAAACAGCTAATTTTTGGTAGAAGTGTAAATAATTTGAAGGAGACATCGAGATGATACAAGTATTATTTGTCTGTTTAGGTAACATTTGTCGTTCGCCAATGGCTGAGGCTGTTTTTCGTCATTTAGTGACAGAAAAAGGGTTAGAAAAACAATTTATGATAGACTCAGCGGGTACTGGGGATTGGCATTTAGGTCACCCTCCTCATAAGGGAACACAGGGATTATTAAGCGAAAAGGGTATAAATTGCGAGGGTATGAAAGCTCGAAAAGTGACAGATAATGACTTTAAATATTTTAGTTATATTGTTGCTATGGATGCACAGAATAAAGAGGATTTAATGAATTTAGCAAGAAATAATTGTATAGGAGAGATTTCACTACTTTCAGATTATGTTCCAGCATCAATGTGGAAGGAAGTGCCTGATCCATATTATACGGGTAATTTTAATGAAGTATATGACATCGTAACTGAAGGATGTTCACATTTACTTCAACATATTTTAAAGCAACACCAATTAACAGTTTAGAGGAGGATGTAGAATGTCAAAACGTAACAAAGCTTTACGCAATATTCTAGTCGGAGTCGCAATTGGTGCGGGAGTTTCCCTACTTAACAAGGAAAATCGTGAGAAAATCTCACGTAAGGGAAGAAGCGTTACAAACAAATTAAATCAAATTAAAGAGGATCCAGAAATCGTAAAAGGTGCTGTAAGAAATCAATTGAGAGTTGTTCAAAGCTCAGTTGAAAAATTAGAAGGCAATGTTCAGCTTGTAAAAGATAAATGGATCGAAATTAAAGATTCTACATTAAATAAGTTCGATAAAGGATCTTCAAAGGTTTCTGAGCAGGCTGTTGAGGCTGTTGAAGCAAAAATTGAAGATTCAATCGATCTAGAAGAAGGTAAATCGCAAATTTCAGCGACTTCTCATGAGGTAACCCACGAGAACGAATCTTCTGAAACAGATGAGCAGTTAGAAGCTTCTCTTGAAGGTATTGAAGATATTACTGAAGAAAATGCAGATGAAGTACAAGAAAAAGTTGAATCAATTTTATTGGCAGGTAATACATCTAAAGAATAACAATTGAAGGTGTCAATTTGATTAACAAAAAAAATTCTATTGTAGCATTTGGTTGGGATTTAACGAAAAAGTGTATGGAAGACGAAATAGCATCTCGTTCAGCAGAGCTAGCATATTATCTAATGCTATCTCTTTTTCCATTTCTAATTGTTCTAACACAGGTTATTACCTTTTTACCACTCACTACTGATGAAATTATGTCTTTCTTAAGTCAATACGCTCCACCAGATGCAATGGCAATTATCAAAAGTAATTTACAATTAATAATTGGCCAATCACATGGTGGCGTGTTATCAGTAGGGGTAATCGCAACACTTTGGGCGTCGTCTAATGGTATTAATGCAATCATTCGAGCACTAAATGATGCTTATAATGTAGAAGATAAACGAAATTACTTTGTTACAAGAGGGGTTTCGGTTATTTTAACGATTATTATGATTTTTGTGATCGTGTTTGCGTTATTAATACCGGTATTTGGAAAAGTTATTGCCAAATTTGTATTTGAATTTTTAGGTATATCAAATGATTTCCTTTATACTTGGAGCATCATTCGATGGACACTAAGTTTTGTGATTTTGTTAATTGTATTTACTGTTTTATATTCAATTGGACCGAGTAAGGTTGTCCACATTAAAAAAGTTTTCTTTGGATCACTTTTTGCAACTTTAGGATGGATTATTTCTTCGTTTGGCTTTGCCTTTTATGTAGATAATTTCGGCAATTTCACAAGTCATTATGGAAGTTTAGGTGGAATTATCGTTTTAATGATTTGGTTTTTCATATCGGCGATGGTTGTCATAATTGGCGGTGAATTAAATGCTCTAATCAAAGAACGACAATATGGCAAGATCAAACCTAAACCTAAATTAATTGACCCAAAACAGCAAGGTCCGAAATAGTTTCTTCTATAATAATGGCGTTTTCTTCCATGAGTAGTCTTTTTTTAAACAGGTAAACTAAAAAAGACTTCAATAAAGGGAGGAAAATAAGTATGAGTAACAATAAGAAAAATCATAATGATAAATCTAATAAGAAGCAAAAAAGTAGCTCTCATCCAAAGAACAAAACGAGTGGATCTGCAAACGGACATAATGATTATCATTAATATTTAGACTGAAGAGAAAATGCGCACTTTGCCTGCTTGCATTGCTCATTACCGTCAATTCAGTCAAAAAAACGCATCGTACAGTATGAGTACGATGCGTTTTTTTTAATCTCTTAATAATCTTAATGAGTTAAGGATAACTAAAATTGTACTACCTTCATGACCGATTACTCCATAAGGTAGGTCAATGATTTGTAGGAAATTCGAGCAAATTAGAAATGCGATTACGGTAAGCGAAAAGATAATATTTTGCTTTACAATTTTGTTCATACGTTTTGATAATGTGATCGCTTTTGAAATTTTTGTTAAGTCGTTTTTCATTAAAACTACATCAGCAGTTTCTAAAGCTACGCCAGTTCCGCCACCCATCGCAATACCAACATTAGCAGTCGCAAGAGCAGGTGCATCATTTATTCCGTCACCAACCATTGCTACTTGGCCATAGTTTTCTTTTAGCTTTTTAACAATCGATACTTTTTCATCCGGTAGACAAGATGCGAAGTATTCATTGATTTCACTTTCTGCAGCAATCGCTTTTGCCGTTTGTTCAGAGTCACCTGTAATCATGACTGTTTGAACACCTAGTTTATTTAAAGTAGATAAAGCCTGTTTTGACTCATTACGAACTAAATCTTTTAATGAGAAAATCGCAACGACTTGATCCTCAGTACCAACATAAACAATTGTTTTTCCTTCTTGTTCCCATTGTTGTTCAAAATGTAACAGGGGATTTTGTTTCATCGCAACGAATTCTTTTTTACCAACTTTGTATTCCGTACCATTTAAAATAGCAGAAACACCGAAACCAGGATGGTCATCAATTTGTTCGAAAGATGATGAAACAGTGATTCCTTCTTTCGTCGCATAATCAACAATAGCAGCAGCTAATGGATGAGTTGAATATCTTTCAATAGAAGCAACGATTGATAATAACTCAGTTCGATCTAAATTTTCCACTTTTTCAAAGCCTGTCACTTCAGGTTTACCAATTGTTAACGTACCAGTCTTATCGAACGCAATTGCTTTTAAAACAGCTAAGCGCTCTAAATGAATACCGCCCTTAACGAGAATTCCAGATTTTGCTCCATTTGAAATTGCCGATAATACAGCCGGTGTAATAGATGCTACAAGTGCACAAGGAGAAGCAACAACTAGTAAAATCATTGCTCGATAAAAAGTTGTCGTCCATGACCAATCCAATGCAAAATGCGGTAAAAACATCATAAACAGTACGACAATTAATACACCTTTAACATAAACCCCTTCAAATCTCTCAATAAATTGTTGAGAAGGAGTTTGCTCACTTTGAGCTGTTTGAACAAGATTAATGATTTTTTGGAAAAGAGTCTCATCACTGTGCTTAGTAATCTCAACAACAAGCGTACCCTTAATATTAATTGTTCCAGCAAAAACTTCATCCTTTAAATTTTTAACGACCGGAATCGATTCACCAGTAAGAGCTGATTCATCAACTAAAGTTTCACCTTTAATAATCTGACCATCAGCAGGAATACGCTCCCCAGCTTTAATCAAAATCGAATCACCAATACTTAAACTTTTAATGCTAACAACCTCTTCAACATCACCAACTAAACGAATCGCCGTTTGAGGCTGAATCGACAATAAAGAAGAAATCTCTTTATTTGTCTTATTTAACGTATACGTCTCAAGTGCGCCACTTAAAGCAAAAATGAAAATCAGAACGGCACCCTCAGTCCAATAACCAATTGCAGCCGAACCAACAGCAGCAATGATCATTAACATTTCTACGTTTAATTCCTTTTCAGCAATCGTATCCTCAATACCTTCCTTTGCCTTCGCATACCCACCAATACAAAAAGCTAAAACATATAATATAATCGACATCATCGAATGTTCTTTTGTTCCGAATGAAGCAACTAGAATTAAAGCACCAGAAACTAAAGCAGCAATTAACTCACCATGCTTTGAAAGAAACGTTGAAGACTCCACATGCTCGGCCTCATATGTAGTATGAATCGTTGAAACTTTTGGACTTGCCTCCATAATAAATACCCCTTTCATATTATCAATTGAGAAAAATAATCAAATTCACTACCCTTATAAAACGACGAAAGCTGCCGTCCTAGGACAGCAGCGTACATTTTATAAAGACTTACTATTTATTTAATCTCTAAGTTGTTTATTTACTTAATTAAAATTATTCTTATTAACTATATATTAACACATTAGTTTAATTGTGATGAAAAAATTTGCTTATTGGATTAAAAAATTTTTAATGTTTTTGATTTGGGGCGTGAGGGGGCGGGGGCGAACAGGGTGTGTCTTTTATTGATAAAGTTGTGAACTTTGTTGATATATGGGGTTTTTTTGTTGATATAGTACTGATTTTTATTGATATAAGCAGAGTTTTGTTGATATACATAAAACGGTCACATATCCAGACAGCTATATGCTACATTTCGTTAGATAATAGGTAGTATTAATAGTAATAAGAAAAGGAGTGGCCATTTTTGATAGTTAAAGAAAGAAAAATCCCTACGATGTTATTAAAATTGGAGGCGCTTTTGCGGAGATTGCCAAAAGAGCATTCAATGCGTCCAATAATTGAAAGTGATTTTATGAAGTTCAAAGCAGGATATAACGGGGAGAAGAAGATTGATTATTATTTAGACTTACTTCCAAAAAAGGAATATAATATCCTCCATAATATTAGAGTGAAAAATGAGGACAAGCATTTCTTTCAGATTGATACTTTAATAATTACAAGCAAATATATACTTATATTAGAAGTTAAAAACATGTTAGGAAATCTAATGTTTGAGAGAGACTTTAATCAATTTATTAGACTTATTGGGGAAAATGAAGAAAGTTTTCCTAATCCGATTTTACAAGTTGATCGTCACCAGGTGCAACTGAGGGCATTCTTTGATAAACATAAATTGGCAATCCCTCCTATCTACTCATTTATCATCATCAGCAATTCATCATCTGTAATAAAAACCACTCTTCGCAACTCACAAGTCCTTGAAAATGTATTTCACAAGGAACAACTACCTTTAAAAATTCAAAAGCTTAATGAAATCAAAACTAATCAAATAATTTCACCAAATCAATTAAGAAGAATTACAAAGACTATATTAAAAAACCATACTACATTAAATTTTGATGTGTTAGAAAAATACAATATTAATAAAAATGAAATTATTAAAGGCGTGTTTTGCCCGAATTGTACTACTAATATTATGAAGCGAGGACATGGTAGTTGGCATTGTAAGTGTGCTCATCAATCAAAAGATGCGCACATTCAAGCTATCTACGATTACGGCTATCTAATTAGTCATTTTATTACGAATTGTGAATGTAGAGATTTTTTACAGCTGTCCTCGAGTTCGAGTGCATCGTATTTGTTAAAGTCACTTAATTTGGCCAGAATTGGACTTAATAAAAGCTCAAAATACTTATTTCAATTTGATGATTAAATTGTAAAATGCGAACAGATTGTGGCTTTTATTGATAAAGCTGTGAACTTTGTTGATAAAGTACCATTTTTTGTTGATATAATCTTTTTTTTGTTGATATATTGCTCTTTTTTGTTGATAAAGTGCTTTCCTCCGTTGATATACGCCTTTTTATGTTGATATAATGCGCAAATCCGTCGATAAACTGCTCTCCTCCGTCGATATAATACACAAATTCATAAACAAAACGCCGATCCACTCCAAACACACCCTAAAAAGTAAAAACAAATAGATAGAATCCCCAAATAAATGATAGAATAGACTGTATTTATAGAGAGAAAAGGCATATGGAGGGAAGCAATGTCAGCTAAGAGATTTTTTACGCATCCTTTGGGAGTGATTGGGTCGGCGGTTGTTACGACTTTTTTGTGGGGGAGTGCATTTCCGTTTATTAAGTTGAGTTATGCGCATTTGCATATTGGGAAGAATGAGATTTGGAAGCAGATGATTTTTGCTGGTTATCGTTTCTTTTTGGCTTCTTTGTTGATTTTGGTCATTTTTACTTTAATAGGAAGAAAGTTAGCTTTTAGGCGAGATACTTTTTTTGTTGTGGGGAAAGTTGGGTTGTTTCAGACTTTTTTACAGTATGTGCTGTTTTATATAGGGTTGAGTTTTTCGACGGGGGTTCAGGGTTCGATTATTGCTGGGACTACTTCGTTTTTTCAGCTTTTGGCTGCGCATTTTATGTATAAGAATGATCGGTTAAATTTGCGTAAGATTGTTGGTGTAACGGTTGGGTTTGTTGGTGTTATTATCGTTAATATAACGAAGGGGACTCTTTCTTTACATTTAGGGATTGGCGAGATTTTGTTATTGTTTGCGATGGCTTTTGGTGGGTATGGTAATGTGCTTGCTAAGGAAGCTGCAAAGAAAGTGGATGTTGCTTATTTGACAGCGTATCAGATGATGATTGGGTCAATTGGTTTGTTGTTAATCGGGGGCTTTACGGCAGGGTTTTTCCCGTTCCAATTTGATTTGAGAACGTTTGGTATGTTAGTTTATTTATCGATGTTATCAGCTGTAGGATTTATACTTTGGAATAATGTCATGAAATATAATCAGGTTGGAAAAGTATCGATGTATTTATTTTTAGTGCCTGTTTTTGGGGTGATTTTATCATCAATCATGCTTAATGAAGTTTTATCGTATCTTGTATTTATTGGTTTAATGATGGTCACTTCAGGTATTATTATTGTTAATTATCAAAAGGAACAACGCAGTTCTCATATGAAGAGTGCTTCTTGAATAAAAGCAACTCCACTTTTAAATAATAAAGTGGAGTTGCTTTTTTTAGTTGAAGGGAGGTACATAGTTGTCAAAGTTTGATAAGACAATGAACAATGAAATTGAATCGGTAGTAGATGATGCTACTGATTTTAAGGTTTCCAATCGGAAAAAACGGAGAAATAGTGGAAGTTTTATCGTGTTTGTTGGGCCAGCTTTTCTAGTTTTTGCAGCTTTAGTACTAACTCCATTTTTGATGGGCTTGTATTATTCTTTTACTAATTGGAATGGGGTAGTTGGAAATATTCATTATGTTGGTTTTGATAATTATAAATACATATTTACGCAAGATGCGGATTTTAAGCAGTCTTTTATTATTACTGCAAAGTATACGCTTTTTACCGTTATCTTAACGAATTTGATTGGTTTTGGCTTAGCGCTGTTAGTTACAAAGGGGCTTAAAACAAGAAATATACTTCGAACAATTTTCTTCTTACCTAATTTAATCGGTGGGTTGTTACTCGGTTTTATATGGCAATTTATTTTTAATAAAGGTCTAACCTCATTAGGGGCAGCTCTAGGCATGGATTCTTTGATGCAATCAATGCTAGGCACTGCAAATGGGGCTTTTTGGGCAATTATTATCGTAGCAATTTGGCAAGGTGCCGGCTATATCATGATTATTTATGTAGCAGCGCTCCAAGGCGTACCTCAGGAATTGATTGAAGCGGCTCAAGTGGACGGTGCGGATCGTTTTACAACGTTAAGAAAAATCATTATTCCGATGGTAGCACCGGCTGTAACGGTTTGTTTGTTTTTAACTATTTCATGGTCATTTAAAGTATTTGATCAAAATTTATCACTTACTGGTGGCGGACCATTTAAATCAACAGAAATGCTAGCGCTAAATATTTACACAGAAGCATTTGTAAATAACCGTTACGGATTGGGAGAAGCGAAGGCAATTATTTTCTTCGTTGTTGTTGCAGCTATTTCAGTTCTCCAAGTGTATATCACTAAGAAGAGGGAGGTTGAAGCTTAGTGGAAAACGAGCGATATACTGGATTATCATTTTTGCTCGAGTTATTTGGAATAATTTTAGCGATTCTTTTTCTAATTCCTTTTTACTATGTATTAGGAAATTCGTTTAAATCATTTGCAGATATTTTACAGAACACATCTTCACTCCCAAAATCTTTGGATTTCACGAATTACTCTCAAGCCATTGTTGTTATGGACTTTTGGAGAGCACTTTTAAATTCATTAATTGTTACGGTTGCTAGTAATGTCGTGATTGTTTTATTTTGTTCGATGGCAGCTTATAAACTCGTTCGTACAAAACATAAAGTTTCTACGATCATTTTCTTCATTTTTGTAGCAACAATGGTCATTCCATTCCAATCGATCATGATTCCACTTGTAAAAGTTGGGTCTATATTTCATTTAATGAATAGTCATTATGGGCTTGTTGTTATGTACTTAGCATTTGGATCAGCACTTTCTATTTTTCTTTATCACGGTTTTATAAAAGGGATTCCAATTGAACTAGAAGAAGCGGCAATTATTGATGGTTGTACTCCGTTTATGGTTTTTTGGAAAGTGGTGTTCCCTTTACTAAAACCAATTACCGTGACAATTGTTATTTTAAATACTTTATGGATATGGAATGATTTCTTACTACCATCACTTGTGTTGCGAGATGAAGAACTACGTACGATTCCACTCGCTACATTTTATTTCTTTGGCGCATATACGAAACAATGGAATTTAGCACTTGCCGGACTAGTATTAGGCATTTTGCCATTATTGATCTTCTTCTTTGCGGCACAAAAACAAATTATTAGAGGAATCACTAGCGGTTCAATAAAGTAGGAGGATAAAATGAAAAATAAATTATTTAAATCAATTGCTGTTTTATCAACGAGTATGTTGTTATTTTCAGGATGTAATAGTAATAAAAAAGAAGAGAAAAAGTCAGGAGCAGGAGAAAAAGTAACATTAAATATATTTCAGTTTAAAGCTGAGATTGCTAAAGATCTTGAAGCTTTAGCGAATGAGTACCAGAAAGAAAATAAAAATGTAACTGTAAAAGTTCAAACAGTAGGTGGAGGTGCGGATTATGGAGCAGCTTTAAAAGCTCAATTTGCATCAGGGAACGAACCGGATATTTTCAATAATGGTGGTTACCAAGAAGCCATTACTTGGAAGGACAAACTCGAGGATTTATCTGATCAAGCTTGGGTGGCGGATTTATATCCAGAAACAGAAAAACCGATGACTGTTGACGGAAAATTATTAGGTATGCCGATGAATACTGAAGGATATGGCTTCATTTATAACAAAGATTTATTTGATAAAGCAGGAATTACCCAATTACCGAAAACGTTAACTGAATTAGAAGCGACAGCTAAAAAGCTAAAAGACGCTGGCATCACACCATTTTCAGTTGGTTATGGTGAGTGGTGGATTTTAGGAATACATTTATTAAATATTCCATTTGCACAACAGCCTGATCCAGATAAATTTATCGCTGACTTAAATGCAGGCACAGCAAGAATTCCTGATAATGATAAGTTTAAGGAGTTCATCAAATTATTTGATTTAACGATTAAATATGGCAATAAAAATCCATTAACAACAGATTATAATACACAAGTGACAAACTTTGCTTCTGGAAAAACGGCAATGATGCAACAAGGTAACTGGACACAAGGTATGATTGATGGCATTACTCCTAATATGAAACTTGGACTTTTACCAATGCCAATTAATGATGATCAAGAAGCAATGGACAAAATCCCAGTCGGCGTACCGAATAACTGGGTAGTTAATAAAAATTCAAAAAACAAAGAAGAAGCGAAAAAGTTTTTAAACTGGATGGTTACTTCTGATACAGGGAAAAAATATATCGTGGAAAAATTTAAATTCATCCCTGCAATTAAATCGATTCAAGGAAAAGGCTTAGGACCAATAGCTGATGATATTCAAAAGTACTCATCAGATGGAAAAGTACTTTCATGGAACTGGTTCAAGTATCCAGATGGAGCAACAAATGAATTTGGTGCTTCTATGCAAGCTTATGTTGGCGGACAAAAAAATGCTAAACAATTACTGCAATCGATTCAGGATAGTTGGAATAAGTTGAAGAAATAATAAATCTAAGACAAACCTTATTTCGGAATAATTTCCGAATAAGGTTTGTCTTTTTTTTGGTTGATTTTGGAATGGAAGAATTTGTGCGATGAATCTATATAGTTATTTTGATATAGTAATTATCGAGCTGCATAAATCAAATAAATGAAATCCTGAGTTTAACCTAGATAAATAGATTAATAGTAAGGGAGAGTAATATAACATGAAAAAATCAATTAAAAATGCAATTTTATCAACTGCGATCGTGTTTTCTTTAGGAACTGTAGTCGGGCCAGCGAATGCTGAATCTGTTACTTATAAAGTAAAAAAAGGGGACACGCTTTATAAAATTTCAAAATCATATAAAACAACCGTTGCAGAACTTAAAAAACAAAATAAATTAAAATCAAATTCAATTCGAATTGGTCAAAAATTATATATTCCAGTAAAAGCGAAAATTGCTCCAAAGAAGCCAGCTACTCAAACGGTTAGTCCAGTAAAGCTTCCAGCAAGCGAATCAGTTAAAAAGATGGCACTAGAAATCACTTCTTGGTATGAAACATCATCATCTGAAGCGGATGCTTTTGGTACAACGAGCGGTAATTTTGATGGACAAGGTTTATCATTTGGTGCACTTCAAGAAAATTTCGGAACAAACACTATACAACCAATTATGAAAAATATGTTTAACAATCATAATGACGTCGTTTTAAAAGCGTTTAATGGAGATACGGATTCTTATAATACGTTTAAAGATGTCATCATGAACAAAACGACAAAAGAACAAGTAGCTTGGGGAGATTCAATCACGGACCCTAAAGATAAATACCAAGTTGTAGAGCCGTGGAAAACATATTTTAAAAACCTTGGAACAAGTAAAGAATGTATCGATGAACAAATTAACGCTTCAAAATGGTATTTCGACCAAGCTGAAAAGTATTACCAAACATTCGGATTATGGACAAAAAGAGGATACGCACTAATGTTTGATATCTTTGTACAAAGTGGTGCGATATCAGATAAAACGAAAGACCTAATCCTTGATGACTTTAAAAAAATAGATACAAAAAATCTAACAAAAGAACAAATTGAAACGAAAAAAATGAACATCATCGTCAACCGCCGCGCTGCAGACGTTAACCAACAATGGAGAGATACATGGAAATCTAGAAAATCAGTCATTGCTAACGGAAGCGGAACTGTTGTTGGTTACGGAGACTTTTTCGATGTAACTCCTTATGGTGCTACGTTGACACATGTGAATAAATAAGTTTGACGAGGGGAGTCCGAGGTTTTGGACTTCTCTTTTTTTGTTGGTTGGTGCGGTAAGTAGCTGAAACGCGAACATTAAGTGAACAATATTGATAAACCTGTGAACTCCGTTGATATAATGCTAAAATTCGTTGATAAATCGCTAAAGCTCGTTGATATATTGCCCTAGCTCGTTGATATATTCCAGTTTACGTTGATAAATCGCTTAAACTTGTTTGTATTTTCAATTTCAATTGATAAATTACATATTTTTTAAATAAAATACGTGATTTGGATTTCTTCAGGGAATATTAAAAAGGAAATCTACACTAATTTCATAGGAGAGATCAGTTGTGCATTGGTATATAAAAGTGTTAAAGAACTACATAGGGTTTCATGGTCGCGCGAGCCGAACTGAATACTGGATGTTCATGTTGATTAATGCAATTATTACTTTTTTATTTACGTTAGTAGACGACTTTGCAAATACAAATGAAATGTTTGCAGGAATATACGGTTTGCTAACTTTAATCCCATTAATAGCAGTCGGAGTTCGCAGATTACACGATATTGGTAGAAGTGGTTGGTGGTATTTAATTAGTATAATTCCTTTTCTTGGATCACTAATTTTATTAATAATGGCCTGTTTTAAAAGTGAAGACCATGAAAATCGATTTGGACCAGTTCCAGGAAGAAGTTTTGAGTACAAAAAATAACAAAGCCTGTATCCGATAAAGGATACAGGTTCTTCCAATTATGTATTCGAACGTTGTTTCTTAATTTCTGTTCCAAGGATCATTGCAATCTTATACCCGATGTATGTTCCTAGAGTATTTAATATAACGTCATCTATATCTGACCATCTAAAGGACATTAGAAATTGGACAACTTCTATACTTACCGATAAAAATAAGCCAACTATTATCACTTTTTTTGAGTGCTTAATGGTCGTTAAAATAAACCCAAATGGCACAAAAAGCAGGATATTTCCAAAAACATTAACGATAAATTGTTTAAAACCAAAGGCATTAAACAGGTTGATTAATGGAATTAAATTTAATCCACCTTCAGAAACACCTATTCCTAAAGAAGCGACTGGAAAAAATGTAAACCTAAAAATAAACATAAGTGAAAATATTAACAGTAAAAATTTAATAAAAATTGACTTCAAAATAAATCTCTCCAAAAAAATGCTTAGTTACGAGGTAATTATACAGTAATATTTTTTGTAATTCCTCAACAAATTTAGCATTATTTGTATAAAGTGTTCCTAAAGCCATTTAATACAAGTTCCGAGTTAATCTCAAGCTACTACTTACCGCCTAATTATTAGGTGGTTTTTTTGTGTTAATTCAAAATAGATTGTCCAAGTATTAAAAATTAATAATGTTAATGGCATGCCAGGAATAGACTTAAATGTACCATATTTACTTCTTAGGAGGGATCTTTCTTGGAATGGTATTTAAAAGTATTAAAGAATTACACGGTATTCAATGGAAGAGCTAGAAGAACAGAGTATTGGATGTTCGTCCTGTTTAGTGCCATTATCTCTATTATACTTTCAATTTTACAAAGCATTGCCGGTATAGATAATGTTTTAACTGCAATTTATGGTCTTTTAACTCTGTTACCAAACTTAGCAGTAGGAGCACGTAGATTACATGATTCTGGTAAGAGCGGTTGGTGGCTGTTACTTTGTTTGATTCCGTTTATTGGTACGATAATTCTTATTGTTTTCTTCTGTTTGGATAGTGAAGAGGGAGAGAATCGATTTGGTGGGAATCCGAAAGAGTAAGGTCATTTTATGAATAGTCGGTACTAGGCCGATGACAAACCCCATCTCAAATTTATTTTGAAATGGGGTTTGTCTGTTTTTATTTGATTGCTGTTGTAGTTTTTCGTTTTTTATAAATAAAAAGGTTAAGAACCATCTCAATCACTATTAAAAGTGGAGAATGACGACAATAAAACAAATTAGAGTCGAATTCTTCGTTCGCAGCGTAAATGGTTGTATCTACAAATTGTGCAATTGGAGCATTAGGGCTATTAACAATCGCAACGGTTTGTGAAGGGTTATATTTTAAATGTTCTGCTAATTCTAGTGTGTTTAATGTATTTCCGCTCTCAGAGATTATAATAATTAGGTCATCTTTTTCAACAATTTGCGGGAGCATATCGATAATGAAGGAATCGTATGTACATATTGCATTTTTCTTTTCTGTAACAAGAATTTTAGAAAAATATTCACCAATCGTTTTGGTCATACCAAGACATGCTATATAGACTTTTGGGGCATAAAAGATTTGATTTGCTAATTTATTTATTTTCACTTCATCAATATTAGAAATGCCTTGTTGTATAGTTGTAGAAAAATTCGAAAGGAGCATATCGTGATTTATTTCTTTCGTTTTTGGTGGTTGTAATGAATATTTAAGTTCAGAAAAACCGCTTAATCCAATTTTATGACACATTCTGATAACTGTTGTTGTACTAACATTATTAATCTCTGCAAGATTTACCAAAGTGAGGTTTTTAATTTCATTAATATGATTGTCGATGTAGAAAAAAACTTGTTTTTCTGAAGCACTTAATTCGTCTAAATGGTGTGAAAAAAGCTTGTATAGGGATGGAGTTCGCATAATTATTTACTCCTTATACTTATAGTTTAGTAGATTTTACTGAAAACACTATTATATTTAGGTTAATTTTAAGTGTTTGCATTGTTAAATGCAATGAAACGTTTGTACAATTGTACGCTATTCGTACTTTTCATGACATCGATTTATGGTATAACAAAGTTGTGATAAATAACTTATAAGAAGTCGGTTTAAAAACTAAAATTTATTTGTAAGGAGTTGAGTGAAATGGATCTTACGAAGATGACCAGTGAAAATCTCGTTTTTTTAGACAAGGATTGGAAATCCAAGGAAGAAGTTCTAAATAACCTAGTTGAGGAGCTAGACAAACAAGGATATTTGGCTAATAAAGAAGAATTTAAATTAGCTGTTTTGAAACGAGAGCAAATCTCTGCGACTGGAATGGAAGCGGGGCTAGCGATTCCGCATGGTAAATCTAATGCAGTTAAAAAAGCAGGATTTGCATTTGCTAGGTTAAATAATCCGATTAAAGATTGGGAGAGCATTGATCCTGCGAATGAAGTGAAATATGTTTTTTTATTAGCAATTCCAGAATCAGAAGCGGGTTCTACGCATCTTGAATTGTTAGCGGAATTATGTAAACGCTTAATTGATCAAAATTATTATACAAAGCTTGTAGGAGCTAAAAGTGTTTTTGATTTCATACATTCGTTGGAAAATGAAGTGATTTTGGATAATGAGCAAGTTGAATACACCAAAAAAATTGTAGCAGTAACAGCTTGTGCAGCAGGAATTGCCCATACATATATGGCCGCAGAAGCTCTTGAGAAAGCAGGAAAAGAGCTTGGTGTTCAAGTTTTAGTAGAAAAACAAGGAGCTAATGGGATTGAAGATAGGATTACAAAAGAGCTACTAAACGGGGCACATGCTGTTATATTTGCTACCGATATTGCAGCTAAGGATAAAAGTCGCTTTAACGGACTACCTTACATTCAAAGAAGAGTAGCAGATCCTTTAAGAAACGGGAAAGAAATGATTGAAAAGGTTTTAAATGAACCAGATGGAATCGTTCAAGATAATGCAGGAGAAGAGAAAATTTCAGGAGTAAAGCAAACGATTTTCTCACAGATATATCAAGGTGTTTTAACAGGTATTTCATATATGATCCCAGTCATTGTTGCAGCGGGGTTAATGATTGGGATTGGGCAGTTAGGGGCAGGTGCATTTGGGTTAGGGAAAGTAATTGGTGATGTAAAATATGCAACCGACCCTAACGAAATCATTGTAATTCTTCATTATTTAGGCTTATTCGGGGCCATGATTATGAAATTTATGTATCCAGTTTTTGCAGCATTCTTGGCATATTCAATTGCAGATCGTCCTGGATTAGCACCAGGTTTTGTTGGTGGAGCATTTGCAGGGGGCTTACATTATATTCTTTGGGGTGTAGATGGAGGAATTCCGTCGGGATTCTTTGGAGCACTTATTCTTGGGATTACTGCGGGGTTCGTTGCAAAATTCTTAAATGAAAAAATTAAATTACATAAAAACTTACAAGCAATGAAACCGATGTTCTTCATTCCAGGTATTACAGTACTCGTCATTTTCTTTTTAAATTTCTTTGTTGTCGACCCAGTATTTGGACATTTGAATGCTTGGTTACAAGAATTAATAGTAAAAAATCAAGACTCTGGTGAAATACTTCTTTCTATTATTATCGCTTGTCTTACTGCATTTGATTTAGGTGGACCGGTAAACAAAGCTGCAGGTGCTATTGCAATTGGTTTAGCTGCAGACCATATTTTTCCATTAACACCTAGAGTATTAGCGATTGTAATTCCACCAATTGGAATTGGTTTAGCAACAATTTTGGACAAGTATATCGTAAAAAGACGCGTTTTTGATGAGAATTTACGGGTAACTGGTACTACTTCATTAATTCTTGGGTTTATTGCAATTGGTGAAGGTGCAATTCCTTTTATGCTACGAAACCCGATTATTACAATTTCTATTAATCTTATAGGTGCTTCACTAGGAGCAGTAACAGCGGTGACACTTGGGGCTGTTCAATGGTATCCACTTCCTGCAATTTGGGGATGGCCATTAGTAGAAAATTTCTGGGCCTATGCATTAGGCATTATAGTCGGCACATTATTTATTGCATTTGCAAATATTTTTGTCCGCTATTATTTAATTAAGAAAAATGAAAAGAAAGCAGAATTAAATTAAATAGTTTATAAGGGACTGATCAAACAAATGGAATTGAATGGTTATTTGCATTCATTTCTAAGTTTGAATTATGGTCCCTTTCTATTTAACTATTTACTAAAGGAAGAGGTATATAAATATGAAGAAAACAAAAAAAGTACATGTTGTAGCTCACTCTCACTGGGATCATGAATGGTATTTTACAATTGAGGACTCACATGTTTTATTAATCCAAAACTTAGATTATTTAATTGAAACTTTAGAAAACAATCCTAAATTTACGAGCTATTGTTTTGATGCACAGTTATCTGTCGTTGAGCGATATTTAGAAATTCGTCCGCAGAATAAAGAACGTTTAATGAAATTAGTTAAGGAGAGACGATTATTCATAGGACCCTGGTATACACAAACGGATGCTCTCTTAGGTAAAACAGAAGCGGTCATTCGGAACTTGCTTTATGGTTACAAAATGGGGGAAGAAATGGGGCATAGTATGTCTATTGGATATTCACCAGACATTTTTGGTCAGCATGCATATTTCCCTTCTTTTTATAAAGAATTCGGTATGAATTATAGTATCTTCCAACGTGGTGTATATAATGATCAAATCGAAAAAGATTTGAACTTTAAATGGGTTGCACCAAATGGGGCAAATATAAAAACAAATAATATTTTCTTTGGGTATGGTCCAGGAAAATTTTTAAGTAGTGACCCTGAGTATGTTCAGGATCGACTTACACCAATTCTTGATAGATTAAGTGAAATGAACTCAAATACCGATATATTACTTTTACCTTCTGGCGGAGATCAAGTTTTAGTCCGCCGTAAATTTCCTGAAATAGTGGAAGAATTAAATAATCTAGATACAGATTATGAATTCGTTCTTTCTGACTATGAGACTTTTATGGAAGAAACATGGAAGGATGAGAGTTTCCTGAATGTTATTGAAGGTGAATTACTAGCATGTCAAAAGTCAAGAATTCACAATACTTGTCGTTCAGAACGTTATGATATTAAACGCCTAAATTATTTAGTGGAAAATAAAATAGTGAATATATTAGAACCATTAGCAATCATTGCACAAAAAAGTGGTTTAGAGTATCCACAGGAATGGTTAGATATTATTTGGAAAAAAGTGTTTGATAGTCAAGCTCATAATGGAATCGGGGCATCAAATTCTGATGATGCAAACCATGATATCGTAATGAGATTAACGAGTGCAATGCGTATCACTGATGATTTAATTAACTTACTGAAAAAGCAAATTACGACTGCTGTAAGTAATGAAACTGGTGAAAACAACATCGTAACAGTTTTTAATACCAATCCGAAAACATATTCAGGAAATGCTAGAGTGGTAGTTTTTACAAATGAAGAGAAATTTTCATTATTAGATTGCGATGGAAATAATGTTGAGTTTAGTACCTTGGATCAAGAACTGATTATTGGCGGAAGAAAAGTAATTGTAACTGCTCAAGGAGAAAAAGAAGTAGAAATTCCAAATTATTATCGTTCTGTATTATTAATTAAAGCTGATCAAATTCCGGCAATGGGATATTCAACTTATATCATAAAAACAGGTAATGAAACGATGAATCTACTTGTAACAGAACAATCTAAACAAATTCAAAATGAATATTTACAGCTCTCAATAGAAAATGGATATTTAGAGTTGTTTAATAAAGAAGAACAAACTACTCTTGTAGATTTTATCAGTTTTGATAATGTGGCAGATGCTGGAGATTCATTTGACTTCTCACCTCTAGAAGGCGATGAACAAATTTATATAGATAAACCTGAATTGCTTAAAGTAGAAAAAAGTCCATTCATTCATAAGATGACAATCAAACATCAAATCATTCTTCCGCAAGATATTGAAGAACGAAAAGAACATAAGTATTCAACAAAGTTTGAAATCATAACTGAATTAGAACTACATACAGGGGAGTCATTCTTACGCGTGCGTCACACAATTGATAATAATGTAAAAGACCATCGAGTAAGGGTGCTTCTGAAATCAAATATTCAAAACCCAGAAAAATCATATGCGGATCAAGGATATAGCTTGATGGAACGATCTGTAACGAATCCATATTTGTCTACTTGGAGAGAAACGGGCTTTGTAGAAGCGCCAGTTCCAATCTATCCACTAGAAAATATTGTCGCAATCTCTGATGAAAATCATACATTTGCTACTTTAGTAGGTGGAATTAAAGAGTATGAAGTACTTCCTGAAACAGGTGAATTAAGCCTAACATTATTCCGCAGCAATGGATTCCTAGGCCAAGATAATTTATTATGGCGTCCTGGTAGAGCATCTGGAATTAACAATAAAATTGTATATACACCAGATGGTCAAGTGTTAAAGAAAATGGAGTTTGAATACGCAATCTATACAGCTCAAGCTTCGTTACAGGCTGAAAAACTATTTGACCTAGCTAATAAGTTTGAAGTCCATCAAGAAGCTTATCAATTACAACAACTAAACACTTTTGAGGAAAGGTTAGAACGTTTTGAAATTCCTTTCCCAGTAGAAAAATTACCTAGAGAACAATCAATATTCGAAATTGATAATCCAGCAGTTTTTATGAGTTGCTGTAAAAAAGCGTGGAGTGACGATTCTATTGTTATTCGTTTATTTAATCCTACCGAATCTGCACAACCTGTAACCATAAATTCAGAAAGCTTAAAGGATAAATTCTTAACTTCACTTGCAGAAGAAAGAGTTGAACGAATCACAGATTCTAAAATTGTAATTCAACCAAAAGATTATGTGACCATTTTGTTGAAATAGCAGGTGGCTAATGACTCAATTACTTAAAAATTGAAGAAAAGTAAGGACGGCTTTTAGGAGTGGAGAAGAGAATGGTGACACAGTATGATTTAAGACCCGAAGTTGTAATTAAAGATTTTAAAGCTTCATGGGAAGGTTATGAAGGGATAGTTTTGAAATTAAAAGAAACGATTCAAGAAAAGAAACATTCAAATTTTATCCTATCCATTGAAAGTTATCCAGGTGTGCGCAATGAAGAAATTGTTAGTGAGATTATTGAAAAGATGAAGCCACAAAAAATCATTTTTTCAGATGATATAGCTTTCGATAGTAAGACGATAACGAAGATGATTAAACGTAATTTAACAGACGACCGTGTTTTTGGATTAATGGCCCATCATGATTTAGAAGAGTTTTTTGATGAAGAAAAACTTAAGAAAGTTCAACAAGAAATAAAAAATGCAGAAGGTCTGATTGTGATATATGGAACAGGTTCAACAGTCATAACTCCAAAGCCGGATTTACTAATCTATGCCGATTTGGCCAGATGGGAAATTCAATTACGCTATCGTGCAGGTGCACCAAATTGGAAGGCAGATAACGAAATGGATGATGCGTTAAGAAAATTTAAACGAGGCTATTTCTTTGAATGGAGAGTTGCAGATCGTCAAAAGAAAAAAGTGTTCGCTCAAATTGATTTTCTTTTAGACACAAACTTAAAGAATCATCCAAAAATGGTAGCTGGAGAGGATTTCCGTCATGCACTAAAACAAGTGGCTAGTCAGCCGTTCCGTCTTGTCCCATACTTTGACGAAAGTGTATGGGGAGGACAATGGATGAAAGAACATTTTAATTTGGATCCGTCTAAAATAAACTACGGTTGGGCATTTGATGGTGTACCTGAGGAAAACAGCTTGCTTCTACGATTTGGAGAGGTACAAATAGAAGTACCTTCTATTAATTTAGTTCATCAATTTCCAAATGAACTATTAGGACCGAAAGTATACGCTAGATTCGGAACGGAATTTCCTATCCGCTTTGATTATTTAGATACGGTAGGTGGCGGTAACTTGAGCCTGCAAGTACATCCGTTAGTAGAATATGCTCAAGAAAAGTTTGGAATCCCATATACACAAAATGAAAGCTACTATATCCTAGATGCAAAGGAAGACTCAACGATTTATCTGGGTGTCAAAGATGATACAACAAAAGAAGACTTATTTGAAGACTTACGCAAAGCGGAAAAAGGGAACTATCGTTTTCCTGATGAAAAGCATATCAATGTATTTCCCGTCAAAAAACACGATCATTATTCAATTCCAGCCGGCACCGTTCATTGCGGGGGACCCAACACAGTGGTATTAGAAATCAGTGCGACTCCATATATTTTTACATTTAAGCTTTGGGATTGGGAACGAATTGGACTCGATGGAGTTCCGCGACCCGTTCATTTAAATCACGGTGAAGCCAACATCCGCATGGACTTTAATACAGCTTGGGTTAAAAATAACTTAATCAATCCATTTGAAACCTTGAAAGAAAACGAGCATGAAAAAGTAGAAAGAACAGGGCTACATGAACTAGAATTCATCGAAACGAGACGCTATTGGTTTAAAGAGAGTGTCGAGATTGAAACGTTTGATAGTGTCAATATGCTAAATTTAGTAGAAGGTGAAGAGGCAATCGTTGAAAGTATAGACGAATCTTTTGCTCCATTCACCGTTCATTACGGAGAAACATTCATTGTTCCGGAAAAAGTAAAAAAATATATTATTAGAAATAACAAGCAAAGTGGAAAAGATGTTGCTGTGTTACAAGCTTTTGTTAAAAATTTATAAATGAAAAAAAAGATTACTAAAGGGTGTTCTATCAAAGAACACCCTTTAATCTTGCTATTTAATTTTCTTCTACAAAATGTATATCAATCTTATCAGTTAAAGATAAGATATGTACTACCTCCCCATGCTTTATATAAACCTTTCGTAAGCCTAGAGCTTCTTCCTTCACTTCCTGCCAACCCCACATTTTTAAAATTAATTTATAGGATTTAGGTAAACCATTTTCTTCTGATGCCATTTTCCATTTGTATATTTCATATCGATTTTTATGGTCAACTTTAGATTGAATTGCAGTTAATGGAACAGGGAAACCCTTATGTAATTTGGAGGGCTTGTGCGCAACAAAAAATATAAAAACGATCAGAAAAAGGGCTGTAAATATAAGCTTCTTGTTTCTTTTTTTCATCGAATATTTCTCCATTCTTATTGCCAGATTTATTAATATTTTATCATTTTTAAAATGGTAATTATTTAAGGATGATAGGGAGAAATTGAAAGTTTTATGAATAATTCAAAACTAAGGGAAGCATGAAGACTGACATTTACCCTTTTGAAATAGATGGTTTTTTATGTTCATGAGTTTGTAAAATATTGTACTTATTTCTGTCAAAAGTAAAACGAAATTAGAATGGATAAATTTGATATGATTTATTTATTAAAGGATTTTAATGTTGGGAAGGAAGATAGACGTTCTTGTGAGTTATACTATGAAAAGAAAAAATAAATCTATTTGGATAATATTAATAATCGCAGGATTAATGATCACAACAATATCAATTTTTAGAAATAAAGAATATGACAACAGTATTATAATCAATGGAATTGAAACTTTTGAACCAAAACCGTCGAATAAAGAGGACCACTTTCTACTATTTTATCCAGCCGATCCTAGAGTTTCTCAGGAATCTACAATTGTAAAAGAAGTGGATAAATCGGGTGAAATTGTTCAGGAATATGCGATTAAAGATAAGGATTTTGGAAGAATGAAAATTCAGCAAAAGCCGAATTACCTAAATCAATTATATGTGTCATTTTTTGGTGATGCTACTATTGATAATTATTTTTTCACATATGACATTGCAAAAAGAAAGTTTAATAAGGTAAATCTTAATTATTTTAAATACACTGTTGGTGTGGATCATATTCTGCATTATGGTAAAGATATTTTGTTTCAAACAATTGTTTCGCATAAAACAGGTGATCAAAATTTGGATTTAAAGACAAATGAGTTTAATATGTCCATTTCTAATTATTCTTCTGAAGAAAGCTTTGAAACTGAATATGGACATACCCCTAAATGGACACCGTTGTTAGGATTTAATAATAAGGTATTTTATGGGACAAATGGTAAGGTTAAAGAGAAAGAAACAGCAGAATATCCCGGGATTGGTATTATAGACTTGGAAAATCAATCGGTTCATTATGAATCACCTGAGACAGATGATATAGATTTACAACCAGTTTATTCTAACAAAAACCATGCTTACATTATAAGCGATACAGGAAAGATGTATGCGTACAATAGTAAACTTAAATACGAAGTTTTTGAACCATTCAAAAATTTAGAGGAGCAAGATTTCTATTATGACCAGGAGTTTCATCCATTAATGATCGATGAAATAACGGCATTATATAATGTGTACAGCTATGAAAATGGGAGCACACTTGGACTTCTGACATTTGAACCTGTACCAACTTTTCAACCGTTAAAAAAGAGCTATGTAAATGCAAAAAACAAATACAAGTTTATTTATCAGGATCCTGAGAAGAAAGAAGTATATGTACTATGTAAGAATGAAGAGAATTACAAAATCTTAGTACTAGACAATAAAACATTGGATTTGAAAGTAGAGTTCCCCGTTGAGTATGGGCATTTGCTTGATTTTATAGTTAGGATTTAACTGCTAGTCAATAATATTTAGTGATTCTGAATCTCAAAGGGGGATTCTTTTTTTTAGTTTCTTTTAATTTTAAACACCTACAACTTATTTCAATAAAAAAAGGACCACCGAAGTAGCCCAAATTAAATAACGCATAAATCAACTCATTGATATCGATTGCCTAAATATCTTCTTCTATAATCTTTACCCGGAGTTGGAATATCCATGAAGCCTTGTGCGCCCCAAACTTGATGCTCTGTTAATTTATCGAGACTACCACTTAGCTCCACTTTCTCTTGCATTTCAATGTCATCATCATTAGGAACATCTATGTCCATTTTTTAATCATCCTTTCCATACATACTGATCGACTAGAGCCAATCGAAAAATAATGCTTTCGATTTTATAGTCTTCTTCCACTGGTCATTCTTATACCATCAAAATGCCAGAAAGTAGAATTGGATTTGTGATTGGCTCCCAGTTGGATATGGAACGAATGGAAAAATTTTCTCCCTTTTTTTGAATGTTTTAATCTCATACTCAAACTCAGGATTAGTCAGAAATTCATTTTTCAATCGGTTTAGCCAGTATAATAGACACTAAAAACCCTACAAATCCTCCACCGATAGAGCCGGCCAAAGCTGAGTTAGTTTCGGCGTGAAATAGGAATACTCTAACTGAAAAATACGTTACTGCAAATGAAAATGCGTATAGCAAATATACATAAATGCTCTTTTTCGAAATCATATATTCCTCCAAAATTTATCAGCGCTAATAATTTAATTCCACAGTGTTTTTAATAAACCTTTAATTAAAAACAAGGAGCCGATGGTTATCGACTCCTTGTTTGAAAGTTTAAAATTTCACGTCCCCAGTTAAAGCACCTATAACGATAGCTGCAATAAGAACAGGTAAAATATAAATTAAAAACTCATAGCGATCGGGTTTTAGAGTTTTTCTCGCCTTATCGAATAGAGTTAAAACAATATAATAAATTGCTAAACTAATGATTAGCGTTACTAAATCAATAATAGTATATGGTTTGCTTATATATCTGTCTGAGTATGTAGCAGTAAGGAATAGAACACCCCATAGCATGAACTGTATAACGAAAAATTTAATAAACTTCATTTGTATAAACTCCCTTTGAACTTTTCCGGATTCAACTTATTCCACTATTGTCATACGAAGAAGTAAGAAAATCAACATCAACTAGCAAATAATGTAAATTATGATTTTCACCAAATACAATACATCAGAACAATCTAGTCAATATATTCCACCCTACTGTTCAAATGAATACGTTTTCACAATGGGAGAGGTATTTTATGATGATAGTGGAGGTGTTACAGATGATTGAAACGAAAAAAGTGATTGATTCAAATTTATCAGATGCCAAGACAAAGAAGAAGTCATCTAAAAAATTAAGAGATTTTTCAAATTATCTTACGTTTGTAGGACCAGTAGGTATTGTATTTGCAGCGATCGTGTTAACGCCATTTTTAATAGGGTTTTTCTATTCGTTTACTGAGTGGGATGGGGTAGCGAATTCTGCGAAGTGGGTCGGACTTGAAAATTATAAATACATTTTTACACAGGATAAAGATTTTATTCATTCATTTCTTTTAACTGGTAAGTATACATTCTTCGCAGTAATCTTGACCAATGTCATTGGTTTTGGTTTAGCGTTGATTGTAACTCAAGCATTGAAAACAAGAAATATTTTAAGAACGATATTTTTCCTACCAAACTTGATTGGTGGTTTATTATTAGGATTCATTTGGCAGTTCATTTTTAATAAAGGTTTAATTTCGGTTGGACAGTTATTACATTCAGACTTTTTACAAAGAGCACTTTTAGGAGAAGAAAAGGGTGCGTTTTGGGCGATTGTAATCGTGGCGGTTTGGCAAGGTGCAGGTTACATAATGGTTATTTATGTAGCGGCTCTGCAAGGTGTGCCACAGGAATTAATTGAAGCAGCTCAAATTGATGGTGCGAATAAATTCCAGGTGTTACGTAAAATTGTTATTCCAATGGTAGCACCAGCTGTAACAGTTTGTTTATTTTTAACGATTTCATGGTCGTTTAAAGTGTTTGATACAAACCTTTCGTTAACAAATGGTGGACCGTTTAAGTCTACGGAAATGTTGGCATTAAATATTTACACTGAGGCTTTTGTTAATAACCGTTATGGATTAGGTGAAGCGAAAGCGATTGTATTCTTCGTAGTCGTTGCCTTAATTTCGGTGATCCAAGTTTACCTTACGAAGAAGAAGGAGGTTGAGGCATAATGTTAAAAGAACGATATACTAGCCTAACTTTTATATTAGAAGTAGCGGCAATCATACTTGCTCTCATCTTCTTAGTTCCTTTCTATTATGTATTAGGAAACTCGTTTAAATCATTTGCTGATATTTTGCAAAATACATCTTCGCTTCCAAAAAGCTTAGATTTTACAAACTATAAACAAGCAATTGAAGTAATGGATTTTTGGAAGGCACTGTTGAATTCATTAATCGTGACAGTTATTAGTAATGTTGTAATCGTATTCTTCTGTTCGATGGCAGCTTATAAATTAGTTCGTTCGAAAAGTAAGATTTCAAATATCATTTTCTTTATCTTTGTAGCAACAATGGTTATTCCGTTCCAATCAATTATGATTCCATTAGTGAAGGTTGGAAGTACTCTTCATTTAATGAATAGTCATTGGGGATTAATAATCATGTATTTAGGTTTTGGTTCAGCTTTATCAATCTTCCTTTATCACGGCTTTATTAAAACGATTCCGATTGAGTTGGAAGAAGCGGCAATTATTGATGGATGTTCACCGGCGATGGTTTTCTGGAGAGTTGTGTTTCCTCTATTAAAACCAATTACGGTTACAATTGTGATCTTAAATACGTTATGGATTTGGAATGACTTCTTATTACCATCACTTGTTTTACGAGACATGGAGTTAAGAACGATTCCACTTGCTACATTCTATTTCTTTGGAGCATATACAAAACAATGGAATTTAGCTCTATCTGGACTTGTTTTAGGGATCACTCCATTACTACTTTTCTACTTTGCAGCACAGAAACATATCATTAAAGGAATTACGAGCGGTTCAATTAAATAACGTGATTGGGTGGAAGCTATCAATATATTCCACCCATCATGTCAATATAGGCTATCCTTAGTAAAGAATTTTTAAATGTATAATGAAAGCGTATTCAAAATAAAGAATATTGAGACGGGGGTTTTTAGGATGAAAAGGATGCTAAAGGTTGCAGCAGCATTAACAACTTCAGTGATGTTATTCTCTGCATGTTCTGGAGGATCTTCAGACAAAGGTTCAAATGATTCAAAGGATAAAAAAGTAACATTAAACGTATTCCAGTTTAAAGCTGAGATTGCAAAAGATTTAGAACAAATGGCAAAGGATTATCATAAAGAAAATCCAAACGTAACAGTTAAAATTCAAACTGTTGGTGGCGGTGCTGACTACGGTGCTGCATTAAAAGCACAATTTGCTTCAGGTAACGAGCCTGATATCTTCAACAACGGTGGATTCCAAGAAGCAATTACATGGAAAGACAAATTAGAAGATCTTTCTGACCAATCATGGGTAAAAGATTTATATCCAGGTACTGAAAAACCAATGACAATTGATGGCAAACTATATGGTATGCCGATGAATACTGAAGGTTATGGATTTATTTACAATAAAGATTTATTCGCAAAAGCTGGCATTACTGAGCCACCAAAAACTTTAAGCGAATTAACTGCAGCAGCAGAAAAGCTTAAAAAAGCAGGCATCACTCCTTTCTCAATCGGTTACGGTGAGTGGTGGATCCTAGGAATTCACTTATTAAATATTCCTTTTGCTCAACAACAAGATCCAGATAAATTCATGGCTGATGTGAATTCAGGTAAAGTGAAAATCCAAGACAACGAAAAATTCAAAGAGTTTATGAAACTATTTGATTTAACAGTTAAATACGGTAACAAAAATCCTTTAACAACTGATTACAACACTCAAGTTACAAACTTTGCTCAAGGTAAAACTGCTATGATCCAACAAGGTAACTGGATCCAAGGTATGCTTGATGGAATTACTCCGAACATGAACTTAGGCGTATTACCGATTCCAATCAACGACGACAAAGAAGCAATGGACAAATTACCAATGGGTGTACCAAATAACTGGGTAGTTAACAAAAACTCTAAAAACAAAGAAGCAGCTAAAAAATTCCTAGAATGGATGGTTACTTCTGACACAGGTAAAAAATACATTGTTGAAAAATTCAAATTCATCCCAGCTTTAAAAACAATTCAAGGTAAAAACTTAGGACCTATCGCTGACGATCTAATAAAATACTCAAACGAAGGCAAAACATTATCTTGGAACTGGTTCAAGTACCCAGATGGAGCTACTAACGAGTTTGGCGCAGCAATGCAAGCTTACGTTGGAAAACAAAAATCTTCTCAAGAAATGTTAAAATCTCTTGAAGATTCTTGGATGAAATTAAAAAAATAATAAATTGAGGCTTCCCTAAAATACCTCGATAGCCCACAAGGAATTCCTTGTGGGTTTTTTATGTGTTTTGGGGGATGAAAGGGTGGGCAGAGGTAGTTTGGCGATGATTGAGTCGCGATTTTGGCGATTATTAAGCAACAATGATGAGTGAAATGTGGAGCGTAGCGTTATATCAACGAAAATAGGGCATTTATCAACAAAAATGAGTGATATATCAACAAAAATAGCCATTATATCAACGAAGTTCACAACTTTATCAACAAAGTACATATTGTGTTCGTGTTTTCTGGCTCAAACGGGGGCAGTATTTCAGCGTGCAGTGGCTTCTCAAAATAGAAGTAGACAGCTTATGCACAAAACTCCAAACAATATGAACAAAAACCCCAACTTTATGCATAATTCACCCAAATCAATCACCCTTCGCCCCCAATCCTGCTACTGCAATTAGAGATTATTTAAAATTACGTATAGTAGCAGTTATTGATCCGGCGTATCACAATTTAGTAAATCAGCAAAAAGTGGAAGAACAGATTAATCATATAGATGAAAAGTTTAGAAGAGTTTTGTGGAATGACTCTATTTAACTAAAAACAGCGGTGGTCGTCTGACTATCGCTGTTTTTATTCCGGTTTTTATATTTAATTTTTTAACTTTCTGATAAACTAAATAGTAAAGAGTGCAAACGTTTCCGCAAAGGATGTTATCATGAAAAATAGTATTAGAAGTAAGCTTATTATATTATTATTAATCGCTACGATTATTCCGTTTGGATTATCGATTATAGCGAATTATTTTTATACGAAAAACACTGTTACGAAGGAATTTGTAGATACAAATCATGATTTGCTGAAGCGTAGCGGGAATGATTTATTGAATTATTTCAATGAGATATACGGTATTCCATTGTCAATCTATAGTAATAGACCTTTTTTGTCTGTTTTAGAAAACGGGGCTACTACTTATATTGAACAAAATTCAGCTGAAATTCAACGTAGTTTATTAGGTCTATATTTTTCGAGAAGAGAAATCGTGCAACTGAATTTGTATTTTACAAAGGGTAAGGATGATTACACTGTATACAATGCAAAAGTAAGTAGTCGAGGAAAAATGTATAATTTCAATCAAATGCCTGCGTATCGAAATTTAAGCTTTACGAGAGGTTCATACTATATTCAACCTACTCATCCGACACAAAACTATAATAATTTATCTGATTTTCGAATCGCGCCACCTAAGCAAGTTGTTTCACTTCATTATTTTTTAAACAATGTTACTTCTGACCAATGGTTAGGTTTCCTTTCAATTGATATTGAACTAAGTAGAATTAAAGAAATTTTTGATCGTATTTATAAAAAGGGAGAGGAACATCTTTACGTTGTAGGTGATGGGAATGTTGTTCTATATTCATCTGAGAAGAAGTTAATTGGGAAAAAGCTAGACACGAAATGGTATAAGAAAATTAGCTCAGCAAGATCAGATGATACTAGTTTTGAATGGAAGGGTAAAGACTTTAGCGGGGTTTATGTGTATGACAAAATGATGAGCAATCATCAACGATGGACTGTCATTAAAAGTATTCCTTATAAAAATCTTTATTATAATTCTACTCAGTTGCTGAAAATTACAGTTACTTTAGGGGCTATTTCCGTTTTATTGGTCATCATTTTAACGATCGTTGTTTCCTTCAGATTTACTAGACCAATCCGCATCTTAATTCGAGATATGCAGCGAATTGAGAAAGGGGAACTTGCCGTTTCATTCGATAGTTTAGGGAATGATGAGTTCGGTCAATTAGGGAAGCATTTTACTTCAATGGTCGATACATTAAACGATCTGTATATAAAAGAGTATAAGCTTCAAATCGAGAATAAAACGAATCAATTAAAGGTACTTCAGTCGCAAGTGAATCCACACTTTTTATACAATGCCCTGCAATCAATCGGAACGCTATCATTAAAAAATGACGGGATTAAAGTGTATCGATTAATTATGTCACTTTCAAAAATCATGAGATATAGCATGAAAAATAATGAAGATTTTGTAACGCTTAAAGATGAAATAAATCATATAAAAGATTATTTAGCGCTGCAAAACGAGCGCTATGACGGAAAGTTTGTCTATAACCTGGAAGTGGACGATGGATTAAACAAAGTAAAAATGCCGAAAATGATTTTACAGCCGATTGTGGAAAATTTCTTTAAACACGGCTTTGAAAAAAAGCAAATCCTTGGTGTATTAAATATTTCAATTCATAAGCAACCAGATTTTAGCTTGAAAATTGTAATAGCTGATAATGGTGAAGGAGCAACAAAAGAAGAAGTAGAAAAAATCACTGCATCGCTATCAGACGAAGGCTTACACACTACTGAGAGTATCGGTTTAAAAAATATTTCTGATCGTATTCAATTTTATTACGGTAAAAAGGCGCAATTGAAAATAGAAAGTGTGCAGTATGAAAACTTTGTTGTAACAATCATCATACCGATTGAAATGGCTAAAGGGGAAATTAATCATGAAGGTTCTACTAATAGATGATGAAAAGCACGTAAGAGAAGGGGTAAAACTTCTTGCAAATTGGGATATAATTGGCGTTACAGAAATATTAGAAGCAGAAAACGGAGCAATCGCTCAAGAAATAATTAAAAAAGAACAACCTACCATTATTTTTACGGACTTAATGATGCCAGAGTTAGACGGTCGAGGTTTACTAAAATGGCTTCACACAGAAAATATAAAAAGCAAAGTAATCGTAGTAACTGGATATGATGATTACCATTACATGAGAGAAGCGATCCAGTTCGGTGCGTCAGATTATTTACTAAAACCAATCGATCCAGATATTTTAAATGAAACATTATTAAAAGTAGTATCGGATTGGAATGAACAAGAAAAAGAGCGAATTGAAGCATTAAATGATTTTCGTATGCTTCAGGAAGTCTTACCTGTGTACCGAGACAAGGAATTGACGAATGCAATTTTAGGGAAAGAATTTAATCGAAGCTTCTTAATGCAATTAGGATATGAAGAAGGTAAAACTTTGCATGTTTCTTTACTAAAACTACGAAATTTAGAGACTTTCCGGGATATTTGGCCTGAAGATTTATGTTACTTTGCCCTTTTAAATATTGTGAATGAAGTACTTCAAAAACATAATGAAGGAATTGCATTTCAAAATTTACAAGGATCAAAGGAAATCTGCTTACTTTATTGGGGAGATGAAGTAACTGACAATATTCAGCATATCGCTAAAATTTTATCAACAGTAGTACCGTTCCCGTTTCACTTTGCAATTAGTAGAAAGCTCCAAGTCGAATCAATTCCATTTGGATACGAAGAGGTAGTGAATGTTCTACAACATATGAATATTTTAGAAAAGAGAGATTTACCGGTTTATTCTTATACAGATGTAAAAGAATATAATCCGATTAATCTAGTTGAAATCGTTAATTTATTTGAACAGATGGTTGAGAAGCAGGATATTTATATTTACGACGAAGTCATTCAACTTTTTAGTAAACGAATTACCCAGCAAAAGTATCTTCCATTTGCTCAATTACTTTCATTGCACCAAGAGTTTTTAATATTCTTTAACCACTGGATTAATAAGCTTTCACTGCAAACGATTGAGGGAGTGAATATCGAATTATTTTGGAATGCGAAAGGGCATTTTGGAATCGGTGAATATGTTTCTACGCAAAGAGAAAGAGTACAATCAATAATTCAAGAGAAAAACCAAACAAATCAAGAGCTTAACAGCATAGAAGCAATCGCGAATTATATCCAACAAAACTATGCTGAAGAGATTTCACTTCAGGAGTTTTCAGAGAAATTTTACTTAAGCCGTGAATATATATCTCGTAAATTTAAACAAATATATAGCGTAAACATCTCAGATTATATTGTTTCAATTCGAATCGAAAAAGCGAAGGAATTACTAAAATTTCCGAATTTAAAAATTTATGAAATAGCGGGCAAAATCGGTTATCAAGACGATAAGTACTTTCGAAAAGTGTTTAAAAAAATCGTCGGCATGACTCCAAATGAATTCCGAAACTTGAATGAGTGAAAATATTTAGTAAAATAGTTGCAGGAAATTCCTGGATAAATGAGAAATAAGTAATTAGTTACTCATTTTATGTTTCGGGGGATTAAAAGATGGAACAAGCTGTTGAAAGAGTTTTTACGAAAGAAATTTTAAAAAATGCCGCGTCACAATTTGGCATAACAGTAGAAGAAAAACCAGTTGGAGAATTCGAGAATTATCTTTTTAAAGGTAAACTAGCAGATGGTACGGATCGCATTTTACGATTAACACACTCATCTCATCGCTCAAAAGAAGAAATTGAAGCAGAGCTGAAATTTTTAAAATATGCTAGAGAAAACGGAGCAAATGCAGCAGGTTCTTTAACTTCACTAAACGGTAATCTAGTAGAAGTTCAAAATGCAAGCGATGGCACAAGCTTCTACGCTTCAATGTTTGAATGGGCAGACGGTCAATTAGTTGATCGAACAAACCCAACTGTATGGAATGACGATCTAATGTATACATGGGGTAAAACAATCGGCAAGTTACACGCGTTAACAGTTGATTACCCAGTCACTAATCGTGAGCATTGGGATGAAGAAGCTTATTTAAATGAAATGGTAGCCGACGAAGTGCTTGGCGTATATACGAAGGAACTAATCGAAGAAATTCAAAGCTATGAAAGAAAAAAAGATTCATATGGGCTAATCCATAGTGATCTACATCTTCATAATTTCTTCGTAAATGATAAAGGCGAGATCACGGTCTTTGACTTCGATGATCTGCAATATAACTATTTTATTTCAGACATCGCCATCGTTCTGTATTATACTGCTTGGGGAAGCAAAGCTTCATTAGAGGAAAAATCTCAATTTGCCAAAAAACAGCTAGAGGTTTTCAGAAAAGGGTATGAAACAGAATATGTTTTAGATGAAGTATGGTATAGCCGAATTCCTGATTTCTTAAAATGTCGTGATATTACGCTGTATCATGTGTTGAATATGAAGTATGATGAGAAAACGCCGAGAGTTATTGAGCTTTGTGAAGAGTTGAAGGATCGGATTGTTAATAGGAAGACGATTATTGAGATTTAATTAAAAGAAGCTACGATTCAAATATGAATCGTAGCTTCTTTTTTTATTTAAATTTGGGGGAGAAACGATTATAGAAGTGCTTAAATCAATATGATTTACAACTTAAATAGTTGCAAAAGATCTCAGTTGAATCTGAGGTTTTTGACTAGTTTCTTCTATTATATGTATTACAATATCCCACAAAGATTAACCTGCTTTTAACCCTACGTAAAGAATTTGTAAAGGTATAGTGAAAGTCCCCCTTTTTTGTTAATAACCTATTAAAATGACCGTATACACAGTAAAAATGGGAGAGATATGCGGTGGAGCAAATTGTCATCATCCAAGATCAAAATGAGATTGAAAATGTGCTTCAACAAAGTAATCAATTCGGTTTGGTGAAAATAAGCACATTTCCATATGAAGAGTTTAACGAAGAAGTTCACCTTGGTTTCTTAAAAGGGTGCATAGTACTAATGAAAAGTCATGTATTGGACGAGTTTATTCCAATAATAATGAGAATAAGACGAATAACAGAAATACCGATCATCTTATTAGTTGAAACTTATGATTCATACGAAGCAGCAATCTGTATTGAAGCTGGAGCGGATCATTATGTAAAATATCCGATCCATCCAAGAGACCTATCAGCAAGAATAAAAGCAGTTATGCGCAGAATTTGCAGTGAAAAAAAAGAAGAAATTCGAGAAACCGTTTTACATTTTGGAGATATTTCCTTCTATTTAACTAGAGAAGAGGTTTATAAAAACAAAATGAGGATCGAATTAAACGGTAGAGAATACGCAATTTTACTTTTTTTAGTAAAAAAAGCTGACTTTATCGTAACAAGAGAGGAGCTAATGGACGTAATTTGCGTCTATAAAAACAGAAGATTGATCGATATTTATATTCATAGCTTACGAAATAAGATTGAAGAATTCCCAAATTACCCCAAATATATTAAAACAATTAAGGGAAAAGGGTATCGTTTTGAAACGCTTACATTAGTTTAAATGGTAAGAAATTACAATTATATAATTTGGAAAAAAATGTATATATTAAAATGTTAATATAGCAAAAACAAATATTCAGAATACATCTTTAAATTCATTTGTCTTAATTTGAGGAATGCAGTCGTTCGGTGACGAGATTTGAAATATCAAAAAAGGAAGGAAATGCATCAATTGGAAAAAACTAGGTGAAACCTTAAAAAGGTGTTCACCTAGTTTTTTATTTTTATAAGTGCTGTAAACCAAATGTTGTAAGATCTTACTCAGCGTGATGTAACATGTACGTATATGCTGCATCGTAAATATGCTCTAAATCTGCATCCGTCATGAATACCAAGTCCTCAGTTGAAAATCCTTTCGTTAATTCCAAGAATTGAACCATGTTTTTACGCTCTTCTCTACTCATCATTAACAACACTCCCTTAATTTAATAATTAGTTTTTAATCTGTTTTAATACAGTGTATTTGATTAATAACTATTATATAACAGTTTAAATAAAATGTGCTAGAGATTTTTACTAAAATATAAAAAATAAATTACAGAGATTTTAGTTCTTACATGTTAACTTATTATTTTAAAATAATATCCAATATTACAATTTTGCTTAATGTTTGTAATATAACTAGATGTCATTAAATGGACATTAGTCATTCCTTTTTAAGAGGAGAAAAACCCATTGATGTTACGGGTTTCTTAACTTAAATTTCACAATTTGTTAATTAACGATTACTTAACAATACGTTAAGTAATTGTTATACTTAGGTCGGTTGAATGTCTTATGATATTTTAATAGAATAGTAAAAGATGTTATTCAAGGAGGCAGGCATGGAAGAGACAATTAGTTTACAGGAATTATTCGGCGTTATTAAAAAACGTCTTATTATGATAATAAGTATTACAGTTTTAGCCACAGTCGTTGCAGGTGTCATTAGCTTTTTATTTTTAACCCCAATTTACCAATCTTCTACTCAACTTTTAGTTAACCAAAAAGAGACGAAAGATTCTTCAATCTATCAGAATAATCAGGTTCAAACAAATGTTCAATTGATTAATACATACAACGTCATTATTAAGAGTCAGGCCATTTTAGATGAAGTTATTAAACAACTAAACTTAGATTATTCAGTTGCAGAATTGACTAGCAAAATTACTGTTTTAAGTGAAACGAATTCACAAGTATTTACTGTTACTGTACAAGATCCTAATCCAAATCAAGCACAGGCGATTGCAAATACAATTGCAGATGTGTTCCAAGACAAAATTAAAAAAATTATGAGTATTAACAATGTAACAGTTTTAGCAAAAGCGGATTTAGGCGATAATCCGAGTCCAATTAAGCCTAATAAGAAATTAAATGTTGTGATTGGTTTTGCAGCTGGATTAATACTTTCTGTTGGTATTGCTTTCTTACTTGAGTTTTTAGATAACACAGTAAAAACTGAGAAACAACTTGAAGAGTTATTAGATTTACCGATTTTAGGAGTGATTTCTGAAGTGTCAAAAGGACATGTTACGCCTAAACTTAAAAAATTTAAACTGAGAAAGGGTGCGTAAAATGTCTAGACAGACTACCAAAGAAACATTTAAAAGATTTCTTATTACATTAACAAACCCTAAATCACCATTTGCAGAGCAATATCGTACAGTTCGTACTAATATACAATTTTCTTCAATTGATAAAAAAGTAAAGTCGATCTTAGTAACATCTTCGGAACCATCTGAAGGAAAAACAACGACGATTGCAAATCTAGCTGTTACGTATGCTCAGCAAGGGAAAAGAGTTCTATTAGTCGATGCTGATTTGCGTAAACCGCAGTTGCATTCTGATTTTAAGTTAGAGAACTTTAAAGGATTAACAACTGCTATTGCACAAGAAAAGCCATTAAAAGACTTTATACAAAAATCTCAAATTGAAAATCTATCAATTTTAACTTCTGGTCCAATTCCACCAAATCCATCGGAATTATTATCTTCAGAGAAAATGAAGAACTTGATTGAACAAATGTACGAACAATATGACATGGTTCTTTTTGATGCGCCTCCATTGTTAGCAGTGACAGATGCTCAAATTATTTCACAAGTTTGTGATGGAACGATATTAGTTGTACGTAGAGGATATACTTCAAAAGAAAAGATTAAAAAAGCCAAAGAGTTATTAACACTAGTAAACTCTAATATTCTAGGTGTAGTGCTTAATCGAGCGGAATTGGATAAAGACGGTTATTACGATTATTATGGTAACGAAAAATGATTGATCTACACTGTCATATTTTACCAGGTCTAGATGACGGTCCAATTACAATGGAAGATAGTATTAATATGGCCCGAGCTGCAGTGGACAATGGTATTCATACAATTGTTGCATCACCCCATCATCAGAATGGACGTTACAATACAGACAGAAAAAAGATATTAGAAAAAGTAGAAGAATTAAATAATGTATTAGAACAAAGAGCTATCCCTTTAACTATTTTACCAGGGCAAGAAGTAAGACTGTACGGAGAATTAATTCAAGACTTTGAACTTGGCCAAATTGTATCAATTAATGATGGAAGACGCTATTTATTATGCGAGCTTCCATCATCTCATATACCGCATTTTACAAATAGGTTGTTTTATGAGATTCAGGCAAATCAAATTACCCCGATTATTGTACATCCTGAACGAAATAAAGTTCTTATAAATGAACCAGACATTCTATTTGAATTTGTTCAAAAAGGTATATTAACTCAAATAACTGCTTCATCTTTAACAGGTAATTTCGGTAAAAAAATTCAGAAGTTTGCTTTTAAATGTATTGAGGCAAATTGGGTACAAGTTATTGCATCAGATGCACATAACACAAAAAATCGGAATTTTGAGTTAATAGAGGCGTATGAGATTATTCGAGAAAAATTTGGAATTGAAACTGAGTTCCTAATGAGAGAGAATGCACAATCTATTGTGAATGGTGACATTCTTTATTCAGAACAACCTCTCAAATTAAAACTAAATATTTTTAGTCGTTTACTAAGTATTTAAGAAACGATTGGTGATATCTCCTTACCGTTACCAATGGAGGTACTCGACTATATTGTGGTAGATGATTAAATTGATTAGATTACCGTAAATCTAAATGCAAATAGCCCTCTTGAAAGTACTCAAACTTAATCGGCTAAACACATTTCAGAAAAGTAATTACAAGTTTTTAAAATCATCTGCTTAGACGCCAGTCGTCAGAGGTATAGTGTGAGGAGGGGTTAGATGCCCTAAATTTTATTAAAATAGAGTTTCTTTTTGTGTATTTATTCACATGAATGTAGAAGTAGAAACTTTATTATTTTGGGGAAAGAAAGCGATGGAGGGATTTAGAAAATGAAGAAAGTAAGAAAAGCAATCATACCGGCAGCGGGATTAGGAACACGTTTTTTACCTGCAACAAAGGCAATGCCGAAAGAAATGCTACCAATCGTAGATAAGCCAACAATTCAATACATTGTTGAAGAAGCAATTGCCTCAGGAATTGAAGACATTATTATCGTAACAGGTAAAGGGAAACGTGCAATTGAAGATCATTTTGATTTTTCATTTGAACTAGAACACAATTTATTAGAAAAAGAAAAATATGCGTTATTAGAACAAGTAAAAGCTCCTTCTAATATTGACATTCATTACATACGACAAAAAGAACCAAAAGGATTAGGACATGCAGTATGGTGCGCACGTAATTTTATCGGTAACGAACCATTTGCGGTACTGCTAGGTGATGATATTGTTGAAGCAGAAACGCCAGGCTTAAAGCAGTTGATCGATCAATATGATAATACATATTCTTCAATTATTGGTGTACAAACTGTACCAGAAGAAGAAACAAATCGATATGGGATTGTTGAACCGCTTATGCAAGAAGGTAGAAGATACGAAGTAAAAAACTTCGTTGAAAAACCAGCACTAGGTACTGCTCCATCTAATTTAGCAATCATGGGTCGTTATGTTTTTACGCCTGAAATTTTTAAGTTTTTAGAAGAACAAAATATTGGTGCAGGTGGAGAAATTCAATTGACGGATGCTATTCAAAAATTAAATTCAATTCAGCGAGTGTTTGCATATGACTTTGAAGGAAAGCGTCATGATGTGGGTGAAAAATTAGGGTTTATTAAAACGACGATTGAGTTCGCTTTAAAACATGAAGATTTAAGAGATGATTTATTGAAGTATTTACATGACATGTTAACAGTAAATATAAAATAAGGGGATGGATGAGCAGATTGAAAGCAATGAGATTTGAACAATCAGAATATGCTTCACTACCACTCTTATCGAAGGAAACTGTTGAAAAAAATTGGATATATTTATTTACTAAGCGCTTAATGGATTTATTAGGCGCTTTTTTGGGTCTATTAGTATTATTACCAGTCTTTATTGTAGTAGCAATTTTTATTAAATTAGAAGATCCAAAAGGTCCAATTTTCTTTTATCAAACTAGAGTCGGTAAAGATGGAAAAGAATTTAAAATGTACAAATTCCGTTCAATGGTAACTGATGCAGAAGAACGACTGAAAGAGCTTATACAATATAATGAAGTTTCAGGTGCGATGTTTAAAATGAAGGATGATCCAAGGATTACGAGGATTGGTAAGTTTATTCGAAAAACGTCAATTGATGAGTTACCGCAATTCTTTAATGTTTTATTAGGTGATATGTCACTTGTGGGACCAAGACCACCTCTTCCTAGAGAAGTAGCGGATTATACAGATTTTGATAAACAGAGATTACTAGTTACGCCTGGATGTACAGGGCTTTGGCAGGTTAGTGCACGTAATAGTGTTGGATTTGATGAGATGGTTCAATTAGATTTAATGTATATAAGTAATCGGTCAATTATTTTTGATATTCAAATCATTTTAAAAACAGTTGGAGTATTGTTAGGATCGAAAAATGCATTTTAATAAAATAAATCATCTACATCGAATGTTTATGGTTGTAGAAGAGTTTTGAAAAATTATTAATGATGTTAAAGGAGATAAGTAAATGGATGAAAAATTAGTTTCTATAATTTTGCCGACTCATAATTCCGAAAATTATATTCAATTAACAGTAAATTCGATTTTAAATCAAGTGTATCAAAACTTTGAATTAATTGTTATTGATGATTGCTCAACTGATAACACGGTAAAAATTATAGAGAAATATATATCTATGGATAATAGAATTACTCTAATTAAACTAGAAAAAAACTTGGGGGCTGCCAAAGCGAGGAACATTGGTTTAGAAAAAAGTACAGGTAGATATATAGCCTACATAGATGCTGATGATTTATGGGAACCAAATAAGTTAGAAACTCAAATAGATTTTATGAGAAATAATAATATTGGATTTTGCTTTACCTCATATTATGTAATTAATAGCATTGGTGAAAAATTAAAGATAATTAAAATGCCTAATACTATTAACTATAACAGGTACTTAAAAAATACTATAATTCAAACATGCACAGTAATGGTTGATACTACATTAGTGGAAAAAAGTAACTTAGTAATGCCCGACTTAAGAAGGGGTCAAGATGCGGCTACATGGCTAAAAATATTAAAAAGCAATGTTTTAGGTTATGGAATGGAGAAAGTTTTAGCCTCATATAGAAGGACTCCAGGTTCACTTTCAAGTAACAAATTTAAAGCTATTAGACGTACTTGGTTTATATATCGAAATATTGAAAAACTAGGGATTATTAAAAGTACAATTTGTTTTATTTCATATGCATTTAATGCATTGAGAAAAAGAATTTATATTAATTCTGTAAAATATTAATTATATTAAAAAAATTTTGAAATTATAGCAACCACTGAGGTGAAGTTTTATGAGAAATATAATGTTTTTAGGGAGCATCTCCTTAAAGAGAAATAGACTTGATGGTGTCACAGTAAAAAGTAGAACACTATTAAAATGGCTACAAAGTAATAATTATATTGTAAATGTGATTGATACGGATAATTGGACTAAAAATATTATTTATATATTATTTAAATTTTTCATATCTATCTTTAGAAGTGACTTTATTATACTTAGCTCCGCAGATAGGGGAGCTTATTATGCATTAAAGTTGTTAAATTTATTAAAGATAAAGAAGCCTATCTACTACTTAGTAGCAGGAGGGAGATTAGGTGAGAGAATAATAAAAAACGAGTATAATTATGAAACCTATAAAAAGTGTACAAGAATCTATGTTGAATCAAAATTAATGTATGATCAGATAAAAGAATATAATTTAAATGTTAAAGTTTTAAATAATTTTAGAGAAATACCAAGTATAAGTTCGAAAAAAATCGAGAATGATATAATAAAATTTATATATTTTGGTAGAATAATACCGGAAAAAGGGATTACAGATGCGTTAGTTGTTATGAATAACTTAAGGGAAAAAGGATATAACTTAAAATTTGATTTATATGGTCAAGTTAAGAGTGAATATCTATCACAGATTAAGAAATATTTAAATAATGATATTAAATATAAAGGAGAATATGCTCCGGATGGTATATCAGAATATAATATTTATTCACAATATGATGTGCTAGTATTTCCTACTAAGTATCCTGGTGAATGTTTACCTGGAACACTTATAGAAGCTTATATAGCGGGTTTAACAATTTTAGCATCTGAGTGGAAATATGCTAAAGAATATATTGAACATGAAAAAGTAGGATATTTATTTAATTACAATGATATTAGTGAATTTGAAAAAGTGGCAGAAAAGTTAATTAATGAGAAAGAAAAAATTAAAGATTTTAAAGAAAATTCTAAAAAATATTCTAGTAAATTTGATGTAAATACTGTTCTTAATGAATTACATCAAGATATTATATAAGTGAGGAAAGATATGCCGAAAGTAACGGTTTTTATGCCAGTTTATAATACTGAAAAATATTTAGAAAAAAGCATTAGAAGTATCTTAAATCAAACTTTTAAAGATTTTGAGTTATTAATTATAGATGATGGATCAACTGATAAGAGTAAAGAGATTATCAATAAATTCAAAGACACTAGAATTAGACTTATTGAGAATGAAGTTAATAAAGGGTTACCATATACAAGAAATTTAGGCTTAAGATTGGCTAAGGGTTTATATTTTGCAATAATGGATTCTGATGATATTGCTAGAAAAGATAGACTAAAAGAACAGGTGAGTATTTTAGATAAAAAAAATGATATCGGAGTAGTTACTAGTAATGAAAGAGTAATTTATAAAACTTTTCCTATAAAAGTAGTAAAAAGGAAGCAAAAAAGCGATTTTCTTAAATTACTGTTATTGTTTGAAAATTGTATTGGCAATACTACTGTAATGTTTAGAAAAAATATATTAGATGAAATAATATATCAAAAAGATTTTTTTGTTTGTCAAGATTATAAGTTTTGGGTCGATCTAAGTAGTAAAACGAAATTTACAAGTATTAATAAAAGTTTAATGTCTTATAGAACAGGTCATGAAAACATTACAAAAAAATCAAAAAAAAATAAAGAAAAAGAACGGAATGCCCTTTTACTAAAAATTAGACAAGATGCATTTGAATTAAATAAAATATCTATTTCAGATATTGAACTAAATAAATTAAATGATTTTTTAAATAAGAAGGATAAAAGTTTAGAGAAATTCCAAAAAATTGAATGTGTTTTTAATAGAATTACAAATCATAATAAAGAAAATAATGATTTGATTGCAGTAATAAAATATGTATTATCACAAGAATTAAAAATATGTAATGGAAGTATATTACAGAAGAAAAAAATAATGTCAAATTTGGAGAAGAATTTACCTATTTCTTTTAATTTTATTGACGATATTCAATTATTATATCGAAATTTTTATAATATATTTCGAAATCTAATTAATTAGGTGTTAAATGTATAAAAAAGAGAATAAATTTTTTAGTTCATTAAATGGAATACAACTATTATTAACTCTGTTGTTAATGTCAATATTTTTAATTCCACAACAGATAAGAGAAGGTATATTAGGTGGGAAAATAGGTGGGTTAAACTACATAGCGACATTAATTTTGTTTCTTATCTTATTTAGATATATAAGAATGTTTGATTTGAAATATGTAGTATTTTTGTATATCTTCAATATTTACTTATTAATAAGTCTATTGTTTTTTGAGAATAAATTGATGGAAATTATAATTGTATTATTATCATTTTCACTTCCGCTAATTATAATAGGGTTAAAAATTAGAGATACTAGCTTAAAAGTAATATTTAGAATTTTTTTATCTTATTTTAATATTATTATATTAATTATTACCATTTTAGGTATTATTGATTTTTTAACCAATTATAAAATACTTTTATCAATTTCAAAAATCCTGCCAGCAAGAATTGAAGAATTGATTAATCTGCAGAAAAGTACTTCATTATATAGATTATTTTCAATATATGGTCATCCATTATTTAATTCACAACTCTATTTAATGTACTTGATTTTAAATTATATTGGGACTGTTTATTTTGAGTTTCGCACAAAAAAATATTTCTTTTATATTTTGACGACCATTGGTATTGCTTTAACTGCTAGTAAAACAGGGCTAATATTATTAATTATAGCTTTACTAGGCTTCTCATCGAGAAAAAAATGGATAAGAAATTATTTTATATTAGGGTTAATGACTTTAATTGTTTGGATTAGTGGAATATTCAACTCAACCATTCTAAGGTTAACTAGTGGTAATTTAACAACTGGTCGAGAAGACATGTGGTCGAAAGTTGAACAATATAATATGTTTCCAATTAAAATTTTTACCGGATATGGAAGATCTTTTGCGTTAGAATATAATAATTATATTGCTAAAGCATCAGCTGCATTTGAATACCCATATAGAATGTTTGCTTTAGAAATGGGAATCTTTTTCACAATTATTTTATATTGTTTTATATTTGTTTACCCAGTTCTTTTATTAATAAAAAGAAAACATTATAATCTTTTATTCTGTTATTTAATTATTTTTATTGACGTGAACACATATAATGGGCTTTCATCAAGAGGAGATTATATGTTAATTTTTTCTGTATTTACCTTTTTAATTTTAAACGTATCATTGCATAAAAAATGAATACTTTTAAGGAAATTAATATATTTGAAGAATGAAAGTGTAGCTATCGTTACACTTTTTTATTTTTACCCATTAAAACTAAATCTAAAGAGGGTAGAAAATATTGTGTTAACTTGAAAGTATAAATATTACAATGTAATATTTCGAAAGATAAATAAATGTTTTGGGGTAATATATGAATAGTAAAAACCTTTTTAATAAATTTACTGAATTTGCTTTAGGAAGTGGGATAGTACTATTATTAGGATTTATTTCATCACCTTTAAATACAAGGTTATTTTCTCCTTCAGAATTCGGGAAGTTTTCCATGTTCCTACTTTGTTCGAATTTTATTAATTCTTTTATACTTTTGGGTGTTGACCAATCTTTTATGAGATTTTTTCATGAAGAAGAAGTAAAGAATAGAAGCAAGTTGTTGTATAAGACTTTAAAATTGCCTCTAATTTTATGCAGTATTATTTCAATTCTAATCATCGTGTTTAAAACCTATTTTTTAAAATTTATGTATAACATAAGTTATGCTAATAATGAATTAATATCTTTATTTGTTATTAACAACTTTGCCATGATTTTTAACAGATATGCGTTACTTTTATTAAGAATGCAACAAAAAGGTAAACTATTCTCTTTGTTAAACATCTTTCAAAAACTGTGTAATATATTGATTTTATTACTACTTTTTTTACTATATGATAATAAATTTATTGTATTAATCTATGCATTTGTAATAACAAATATTATGGTTTCAATCATAGGAATAATATTAGAAAAAAAATTATGGAAGTTTAATAATAAAGGGAAGAGAATTAATACTTCTATGAAAGAATTGTTAAATTATGGAATTCCTTTATTGTTTACTTTTTTAATTACATGGATTTTTCAGTCATTTGATAGATTATTTATTAAACATTTTTATGGATATAAGGAGCTTGGAATATATTCAGCGGCATTTTCTATAATTGCATTGTTAGTATCTTTTCAAAGTACATTTACAACATTTTGGACGCCAGTAGCATTTCAACGTTTTAATGAAAATAAGAATGATAAACATTTTTTCGAAAAAATTAATCAAATCATTACAATTATAATGTTCATAATTGGCCTAATATTAATTACATCTAAAGATTTGATTATATTGTTACTAGGTTCAAAATATAGAGCAGCTAGCGATATTATTCCGTTTTTATTATTAATGCCAATTATGACAACTATTTCTGAGACAACCGTGATTGGAATAAATTTTTATAAAAAAACTATTTACCATATATACATTGCATTAATAGTAGCTATAGTAAGTATAATCGGAAACTATACTTTGGTTCCTAGATTCGGTATTGTTGGATCTGCATTTTCAACTAGTGTGACATACATTGTTTTTTTTATATTTAGAACATATTTTTCCGGAAAATTATTTAGGGTGAATTTTCACTTGAAAAAACTTTTTATCATTACATTAATGTATTATGGGTATGCATTCTATGCGTTAAATTATAAATTTAATTATTTATATATAGCTATTTTATTAATCAATCTAACTATCATAAATATTCTTTATAAAGATATAACCTTTTTCATATATAGAAAAATTAGTATGCAGTTAAAGACGATGAAAAATAAATATTATAGATCTATCTAAGTGGAGAGACGAATGCGAATTTTATTTATTGTAAAAATTGATGAGAATTGGAAGACAGGACTATTTACTGCTACACATGAAAGAATTAAAAATATATTTCCACTAATTGACCCTGCGAGTGAAGTATATTGTATTAAATATTTTGATGGTTGGTTTATAAAACTTATAAAATATTTTTTTAGAAAGAATGTGATAATGAAAGGGGAAGAAAGTTTTACCTTTGAAAATATTAAATATAAAAATATTTATTATAAGAATACATTAACTTTAAAAATATTTAATTTATTAGGAATAGATTCATATAGAAATTATTTTTTATTTAAACAACAAAGATGCTCATATTACAAATTTGATTTAGTCAGCTCTCACTGGGCTGTTGAACCAGCATCATTGGCTTATTATGTGTATAAGAAAACTAATAAATCATATACAATAACTTCACATGGAAGTGACATTCATACCCTTCCTAATAAATCTAAAAAGTTAAGAAATATTATTAAAAGGAATCTACTTTATTCTAAATGTAATATATTCGTTAGTAGGGCTCTCAAAAAAGATGCTGAACAATTCATAATTAAAGATAAAAAAAATATCTCGATTCCAAATGGGATAGATTTCAATAAGTTTAAAATGCTTGAGAAATTAGACATTATTAATAAGTCAGATTTCAAGAGAAAAGTAGTAGGGTATGTTGGGAATTTTTTAGAAGTTAAAAGGGTAGATGCATTACCTGATATAATATATAGAATACAGAAAGAGTATGGTAATGAAATTATATTTATATTAATTGGTGATGGAAAGTTAAAAAAGGATATAGAAAAAAAATGTTTAAGTCTGGGATTGAATGTGATATTTACAGGTAAACTACCACCTAATGAAGTAGTAGAGTATTATAATGCTATGGATGTATTAATGTTACCAAGTAGAAAAGAAGGATTAGGTTGTGTAGCTATCGAAGCACAGGCTTGTGGTGTTCCTGTAGTTGGAAGTAGTAACGGTGGCATACCTGAGGCTTTAAGATATAAGGAATTAATAGTAAAAGAAAGTAATGATTTTAATAATGAATTTTCAGATAAAGTATTAAAAGTATTAGATTGCGAATATAAAATTTCTAAATTAGAATTGATTAACTTTGTTCATAAAAACTTTGAAAAAAGTTTAATAACTAGTAAAGAACTTGATGTTTATAATAATTTATTAAATATTAATGGATAATATATTTGATTGAAATACAAAAATATAACTTTTCAAAATTTCATTATTTTTATAAGAATAATAGATTTAATAATCTATTATTTTTTTTTATTTAATTGTTTAATTTAGAAAAGATTTTAGTTTACTTAAAGAGGAGTTAAATAATGAATATTACAATTGCGGGAACAGGGTATGTTGGATTAGTTACGGGTGTGTGTCTTGCCGAAGTAGGAAATAAAGTAATTTGTTTAGATAGTGATGAGAAAAAAATAAGTAGATTAAAAAATGGGTTTTCTCCAATATATGAAGAGGGATTAGAGTCCTTAATGAAATCGAATTATAAAGAAGGAAAATTGTTTTTTACTTCTGATTATAAATTTGCATTTAAAAATGCTGATATAATTATGATTGCTGTTGGTACTCCAGAAAGAACTGATGGTTCTGCCAACTTAGATTATGTAAAAATAGTAGCTAAACAAATAGCAGAAAATATTGAAAAAGATACTTTAATAGTTATTAAGTCCACCGTACCTGTTGGAACAAATGATTATATTGAGAATTATATTAAGAAATATCTTGTTAATGACGTACATATTGAAGTTGCTTCAAATCCAGAATTTTTATCACAAGGATCTGCAGTAAAAGATACTTTAAACGCTTCAAGAATAGTCATAGGAGTGGAAAGTGAATGGGCACAAAGAAGGTTAGAAAGTATATATTTACCTTTTAATCAACCGATTATTGTTACAAAAAGAAGTAGTGCAGAGATGATAAAATATGCTTCTAATGATTTCTTAGCCTTAAAAATTTCATTTATGAATGATATTGCAAATTTATGCGAAATTGTTGGTGCGGATGTTGACGAAGTTTCTTTAGGTATGAGTTACGATGACAGAATAGGTAGTAAGTTTCTTAAAGCAGGATTAGGGTATGGGGGATCATGTTTTCCAAAAGATACAAAGGCACTTCATTGGCTAGCAAGTGATCATGACTATGAATTAAAAACTGTTAAAGCAGCAATAGAAGTTAATGAAAACCAAAAAATGAGGTTAATAAAAAAAGCCCGTAACCTTGTTGAAAATTTTGAAGGTATGAAAATTGCAATATTAGGATTAACATTTAAACCTGGTACGGATGATATGCGTGAAGCTCCTTCAATACCAAATATAAATTATCTTTTAGAGCGTGGTGCATCTGTAATAGCATATGATCCTGTTGGTATTGATAACGCGAAAAAAATATTTGGAAATAAAATAAATTATACTACTAATATTACTGAAGCGTTAGCTGATGTTGAGATGTGTTTTATCATGACTGAATGGGAAGAAGTATTAAATTTAGAAATAAATAAGTATTTAAAGCTAATGAAAAATCCAATTGTATTGGATGGTAGAAATTGTTATTCACCAGTAGAAATGCAAACTGAAGGAATAGAATATTATTCAATTGGTAGATGAAAATTTTACAATTTTAACGTATGTAAAGATATAGGAGAAAAATATGCTTAAAAAAATTCTAGTAAAAGTAATAAATACACTAATTTTGCGTAGAAGTTTTTTAGAACAGCTTAAGCAAAGAGGTTTAAAAGCTGGAAATAACGTTAGCATTTATAATACTAAAATAGATTATTCACATTGCTTTTTAATTGAAATAGGAAACGATGTGACAATAACGAATAGTACCCTTTTAGCCCATGACGCTTCTACTCAGATATATTTACGAAAGAGTAGAGTGGGGAAAATCATTATTGGCGATAGAGTATTTATTGGTTGGGGAAGTATTATCCTGCCCAATGTAGTAATTGGTAATGATGTAATTGTAGCATCTGGATCCATTGTCACTAAGGATATACCTTCAAATACTATAGTAGCAGGCGTACCGGCAAAAGTAATTGGAAAAACTTCTGATTATATTGAAAAAAATAGAGAACTTTTGAAAAGTGCTCCAAATTATGATACTTATTGGAAGAAAAAGAGCAAGGAAGAAATTAATCTGATGATAAATGAATTAAATGGTAAAATTGGTTTCGATGAATAAATTGATACTAACTTATATAACTATTGCACAGGTGAATCTTTAATGAGGAGCATGTGCTTTTTTTGTAATTTATATGCAATTGATAAAATAATTGAATCCGAAAGTTTCGAGCTTTTATTAACCAGTAATAACCATAAATTTGTGGGGAATTTATTTAAATAGAAGAAAAATCTAAAAAGGTAATTAGAGTGGCGTGAAACCGACATAATAATCCAAATGGAAATAAGAAATAGTAATTGTAAGGAAAAAAAATTTCAAATAATACTTATCGAGTTTATTTTTATTGATTAAGTGAAAGGTAAAATGTATATGAATTATAAAAGTCATTTCAAAAAATGGTACACCCACCCCACTCTAGACAATGAACAAAAATCATTACTAGAACAAATGAAATCAAATGAAAAACTAATAGAAGACAGCTTCTACAAAAACCTAGAATTCGGAACAGGCGGAATGCGAGGCGAACTAGGTGCAGGAACAAATCGCCTAAACATATACACAGTAAGAAAAGCCTCAGAAGGACTAGCTCGTTTCATTGAAAAACAAGGTGAAGAAGCAAAACGTCAAGGTGTAGTAATCGCTTACGATTCTCGTCACAAGTCTCCTGAATTTGCAATGGAAGCTGCAACGACTCTTGGTGCACATGGTATTAAAACATATGTATTCGAAAGTTTACGTCCAACTCCAGTTTTATCATTTGCCGTTCGTTATTTAGGTTCATTCAGTGGGATCGTACTAACGGCAAGTCACAATCCACCTGAATACAACGGATACAAAGTATACGGTCCTGATGGTGGCCAATTACCTCCTGCAGAAGCAGATGAATTAACTAGTTTCGTTGATCAGGTTGAAGATGAATTAACAGTCGAAGTTGCTTCAAAGGATGCATTATTATCTAATGGTTTACTAGAAATGATTGGCGAAAAAGTAGACTCTGCATATTTAGAAGAGTTAAAGTCAGTCGTTGTAAATGCTGATATAGTTGAAAACTATGCTAAAGACTTAAATATTGTCTTCTCACCATTGCACGGAACTGCCAATATTCCTGTTCGTAATGGATTTAGTATGTTGGGCTACACGAATGTAACTGTAGTAAAAGAGCAGGAGCTTCCAGATCCAAACTTTACAACTGTAAAATCTCCGAATCCGGAAGAACATGCGGCATTCGAATTAAGTATTCAGTATGGTGAGCAAGTAAATGCGGATTTATTAATTACAACTGATCCAGACGCAGACCGTTTAGGCGTTGCTGTTCGTAACTCTGAAGGTGAGTTCACGATTTTAACAGGTAACCAAACGGGTGCGTTAATGATTGAGTATTTATTATCTCAAAAGAAATCACTTGGTACTTTACCCGAAAATGGTGTAGTTTTAAAAACAATCGTTACTTCTGAAATTGGGAGAGTGATTGCTCAAAATTATGGTATTGATACAATTGATACACTGACTGGTTTTAAATTTATCGGTGAGAAAATTAAAGAATATGAACAAACAGGTGAATACGAATTCCAATTTGGTTATGAAGAAAGCTACGGCTATTTGGTCCGTGGATTTGTACGTGATAAGGATGCTGTTCAATCTGTTATGTTAGCTTGTGAAGTAGCAGCTTATTATAAGTCTCAAGGTAAAACATTATATGATGGTTTACTAGAAATCTTTGAAAAGTATGGTTACTTTAAGGAAGATTTAGTGTCTATGACATTGAAGGGGAAAGATGGGGCAGAGCAAATTCAACAAATGATGAATGAATTTCGTGTGAATCCTCCAAAAGAGATTGCTAGTATTGAAGTAGCTGTAATTGAAGACTATAAGGAAAGTACGAAAACAACGGTAATAGATGGTACGGCTGCTGAAATTAATCTACCAAAATCAAATGTATTAAAATACATTTTATCAGATGAATCATGGTGTGCATTAAGACCATCGGGTACCGAGCCAAAGATTAAATTCTATTTTGGTGTTAAAGGAAATTCTTTAGAAAATAGCAGTGAAAAATTAGAAGCAATTAAGAGGGATTTATTAAGTCGCTTTGATCAGTAAGTGAATAAATTTAAATTTATTAAAAGCACGACCTTTTTTTAGAGGTCGTGTAATTTTTTTGTTTAAATTTAGTAAAAAAGACAACTCTGATTTACTTCCAAGTTAAGTACATATTAGAAGGAGAATAACCTTGTCCAGATCAGAAAAACACTCAAAGAAAAAAATGTCCACACCAAAAAAAGTACTATTAATCGTAGTTAGTGTAATAGTTGTAATTGTTTTAGGAATAGGTGGGTCAATTTACCACAATATAAATAAAACATCAGATGCAATTTATCAAGGAATAAAGAAAACCGACAAACGTAAAGATGAATTTAATGTTGAAAAGAAAGAGCCTTTCTCAATTTTACTATTAGGTGTTGATCATCGCCCTGGTGATAAAGGTCGTTCGGATTCGATGATTGTATTGACAGTTAATCCGAAAACAAATACGACTAAAATGGTAAGTATTCCACGTGATACGAGAACTGATATTGTTGGAAAAGGGAAAGTTGATAAAATTAACCATGCTTATGCGTTTGGTGGAATCCAAATGTCTGTTAATACAGTTGAAAATTTCTTAAACATTCCGATTGACTATTATCTTGAAGTAAATATGGAAGGCTTTAAAGATATCGTTGAAGCAGTTGATGGGGTAGACGTTAATAATGATTTAGACTTTACTTATGAAGGCGTTCATTTTACGAAGGGGCAACTTCATTTAAATGGTACAGATGCATTAAAGTTTTCTCGTATGCGTAAGTTAGACAAGCGAGGTGACTTTGGGCGTCAGCTTCGTCAAAGACAAGTGATTGAAGCGGTTGTTAAAAAAGGAGCAACGATTTCTTCTTTAACAAACTATCAATCTGTATTACAAGCGGTTCAAAAGAATGTTATGACGAATATTAGTTTAAAGGATATGGTTTCAATCCAAAAAGATTATCGTACAGCTGCGAAAAACGTTACTGAAACTCAAATTACAGGTGAAAGTAAGAAGATTGATGGAATCTGGTATGTAATTGTATCGAAAGAGGAACAAGATAAAGTATCAACTGAATTACGTCAACATTTGGAATTACCTTAAGAAGTGAATAAATAACGAAACCTTCAAATAAACACCGTTAAAAACTTATATTTTTAGCGGTGTTTATTTTTTTATGTCTTTTTATCTTTATGACTCTACTAATTTCTTCTAAAATTCACTCCAAAATACTCATTCCTCCCAAATTAGAGTTTTACCTACACACACACTTATCCATCAACATAATAATATATATATTCCTAAAATTATGAGTAAAAATGTTTAGGAGGTCTTGACGATAAAAGGCATTATACTTGCAGGTGGTAGTGGTACGCGGCTGTATCCATTGACGATGGTGACTAGTAAGCAGCTATTACCTGTATATGATAAACCAATGATTTATTATCCGTTATCTACTTTAATGCTGGCGGGGATTAGAGATATTTTGATTATATCGACTCCAGAGGATTTGCCTCGTTTTGAGGCGTTGTTAGGTGATGGGTCTCAGTTTGGCATTTCTTTGCAATATAAGGTACAGCCTAGTCCCGATGGGCTGGCCCAAGCTTTTATTATTGGTGAAGAGTTTATTGGAAATGATTCAGTTGCGATGATACTAGGTGACAATATTTATTATGGTAGTGGGTTGCGTAGTATTTTGAAAAAAGCAGCGTTGAAAGAAACCGGAGCGACGGTGTTCGGTTATCATGTGCAGGATCCTGAGCGATTTGGGGTCGTGGAATTTGATGCGTCCGGAAAAGTTTTGAGTATCGAAGAAAAGCCTGTCGCTCCGAAATCTAACTATGCGGTGACAGGATTATATTTTTATGATAATCGTGTCGTTGAAATTGCTAAAAACGTAAAACCATCTCATCGTGGTGAGTTAGAGATTACTTCTGTAAATGAAGCTTATTTAAGCTTGGGCGAATTAGATGTAGAGCTTTTAGGGCGTGGTTATACGTGGTTAGATACTGGAACGCATGAGAGTTTAGTTTCAGCAACGAATTTTGTAAAGACAATTGAGGAGCATCAAGGGATTAAGATTTCTGCTCCAGAAGAAGTTGCTTATATTAATGGATGGATTAATAAGGAGCAATTATTACGTTTAAGCGAGCAACTGAGTAAAACGAGTTATGGTCAATATTTACGAAAAGTTGCGAGTGGCGAGATAAAATATTAAGGGGTCATTACCTTTGAAGATTACAGAAACTTTTTTAAAAGGTATTGTAGTTATTGAACCGACTGTTTTTGGTGATCACCGTGGTTGGTTTATGGAAACTTATAATGATTCAAAAATGAAGGATTTTGGCATGGATATACATTTTGTTCAAGATAATCAATCGTTTTCTGCGATGAAGGGAACTTTACGTGGCTTACATTATCAATTATCTCCAAAAGCACAAACGAAATTAGTGCGGTGTACAAGGGGTTCGATTTTTGATGTAGCTGTTGATATTCGAAAAGGGAGTCCGACATACGGAAAATGGTTTGGGATCGAATTAAGTGCTGAAAATAAAAAACAACTTTTAGTACCAAAAGGGTTTGCTCATGGTTTTATGACGTTAACGGATGATGTGGAAGTTCAATATAAAGTAGATGAGTTATATTCACCTGAGTGTGATCGGGGGATCAACTGGAATGACCCCGACATAAAGGTCGATTGGCCAATCAATATTTCTCCATTATTATCAGCAAAAGACAAAATTGCGCCATTATTAAAGGATGCTGAAAATAATTTTGTTTATAAGGAGCAATAAAATGAAGATTTTAGTAACTGGTTACGGTGGGCAGCTCGGCTACGATGTCGTGAAGGAATGCGAGCTACACGGTTTAGATGTTAAAGGTTGTGGTCGAAAAGAGCTTGATATTACTAAGGAAAAATCAGTATTTTCTTTAGTAGATTCATATAAACCTGATGTAATTATTCATTGTGCTGCTTACACAGCGGTCGATAAAGCTGAAGATGATCAAGAGAATTGCTGGAATGTAAATGTTGAAGGCACGAGATATTTAGCTGAAGCTGCAAAAAAGCAAAATGCAAAATTCGTTTATATTAGTACAGACTATGTATTTAATGGGAAAGGTGAAAATCCTTTTACGGAAGAGGATCAGCCTGAACCAATCGGTTATTATGGTTTAACAAAGTATGAAGGAGAAAAAATTGTTCAATCTCTAATCGAAAAGTATTTTATCCTTCGAATTTCGTGGGTATTCGGGATTAATGGGAATAACTTTATTAAGACGATGCTAAGACTATCAGAGTCTAGAACTGAATTAAATGTAGTAGGTGATCAAATAGGTTCACCGACATATACTGTTGATTTGGCTAAATTAATAGTAGAATTTATCAAAACTAACAATTACGGAATATATCATGCTACGAATGAGGGCAACACTAGTTGGGCAGAATTTGCAGGAGAAATTTTCAAACAAGCTGACCGTAAAATGTTAGTAAATTCGATTTCAACTGAAGAATACCCTACTCGGGCTGCTCGACCAAAGAATTCAAGATTATCGAAACGAAAGCTAGTTGAAAATGGTTTTACACCCTTACCTTCATGGCAAGACGCATTAGCAAGATTTTTAATTCAATTGAAATCTAGTTCAATTAGAGACGAGGTACAGTAATAAATGAAAGTAGCGATTACAGGTGGTGCCGGGTTTATCGGTGGCAACTTTGTTCAATATATGTTGAGTAACTATCCTTCCTATTCTATTTATAATTTAGATGTTTTAACATATGCTGGCGATTTAACGAAGCATAAAAACATCGAAGCAAATGAGAACTATCATTTTGTAAAAATCGATATTACGAATCGTGAAGAGATTGTAAAATTATTTAATAAAGAAAAGTTCGATTATGTCGTCCATTTTGCAGCGGAAAGCCATGTGGATCGCTCAATTGCCGAGCCAGAAATATTCGTTAAAACAAATGTTTTAGGTACTCAAGTTTTATTAGATGCGTCTAAAGCAATTAACATTAAGAAATTTGTTCACGTTTCAACTGATGAAGTATACGGTGAATTGGATTTTGATCCTACAACATTTTTTACCGAAGAGACTCCGTTACAACCAAATAGTCCGTACTCCGCAAGCAAAGCATCATCTGACTTTCTAGTTCGTGCCTATCATGAAACATTCAGATTCCCTATGAATATCACACGCTGCTCAAATAACTACGGTCCATATCACTTCCCAGAAAAGCTAATTCCATTAACTATTTCACGTGTTGTAAATGACCAAAAGGTTCCTGTTTACGGGACCGGAGAAAACATTCGAGACTGGCTACATGTACTAGACCATTGTGCAGCAATCGATTTAGTTTTGCATAAAGGACAAAATGGCGAAGTTTACAATATAGGTGGACATAACGAACGTACGAATTTAGAGGTCGTTAAAACAATTATTGCAACTCTTGGTAAATCAGAAGACTTAATTGAATTTGTTCAAGATCGCTTAGGTCACGACAAGAGATATGCAATTGACCCTAGTAAGTTAGAAAAACTAGGATGGAAACCTACTTATCATTTCGATACTGGAATTGCTCAAACTGTTCAGTGGTATTTGGATAATAAGGAATGGTGGGAAGCGATTGTTTCTGGTGAGTATAAAAAGTACGTTGAAATTAGTAAATACTAAGTCTAGGACTAATAATAAAATCATAAAAAGTGAGTGCCACTGTATTATTTTTCAGTGGTATTTTTTATAAATTAATCTAGTTATAATCATATATTTGAAATATTTAAAATACATCTTTAGTTTCATTTTTTATGATATAATTAAAAATAATGTTAAAAAGATTAAAAATTCGTTACAAAAATATAGGTAATTTTTCATATTTCCATTAATTTGTCTTTTTTGAAATAAAAGCGATTTAAATTAACCGTTTAAATTGTTTTTTTTTGTATATAAAAGACTAATTATTTAGTTTATCAATCAAATGTTTCGACCTAATGATTTAATTTGGAACTTAAATCATGACCTATTAAATTTTGTAATAAGTGCAAAGATTTAAAAAGGGGAAAATGCATGAGGAGAAAACAACTAGGTGTTACTGTCGTAGTAATCAATTTTAATAAAGAGAAGTATATAAAGGAATGTATTAATTCACTGAAGAAACAGACAATGAAACAACTAGAGGTTGTGATTGTTGATGATGGTTCCACAGATGATAGTGTCTCAGTTATAAAGAAGGAAATTAGACGCCAAAAGAATTTCCGATTAATTGAGCAAAAAAATGCTGGACCAGGCGCAGCAAGAAACAGAGGGATTTTAGAGGCGAAAGGTGAATATATAGCATTTTTAGATAGTGATGATACAGTAGATGCAGACGTATACAAAAGTATGTTTGATGAAGCAACAAAATGTAATGCTGATACAGTAGTCGGAGATATCACATGCTTTAATGAAAAAAGAACATGGCGACTTTTGTATATGGATGATTTGTTTAATAAGAATCTCAACCCTGTTAGACATATTAGGACTTCAAAAGATTTACATGTCACGCCAAGTGTATGTAACAAATTATTTAAAAAACACTTATTATCTGTTTACGATATTATGTTTGATCAGGACTTACGTGTTGGAGAAGATTTATTATTCACCCAAAAAGCTTTATTTAAATCAAATAGAACGGTAGTTATAGACAAAAGTGTGCTAAATTATCGTGTGGAACAAAATGGAGCAAGTTTAGTACAGCAGGCAGACTTAACATTTTTTGAGGGATTAGTAGAGGCACAAAAAAGGTTAGTGTCATTTCATGAAGAAAACAATACGATTATACGGCTTTTTCCGATTGAGAAAAGACAGTGGGTCTTCTTTTGTCAAAGTATAATAAATAAACGTAAAAAATTTACGAAAAAAGATGTTTTCAATTTATATAAAATAGGAGAAAAATATATTCAAAACACACATTATAAAAATATTTTAACAGGTAGTCGTATGTACCAAGGATTGTTTTATACAATCTTTAATGAAGGAACATCTGATGATTTATATAAATTACTTTCAATGATGGATACAATGAATATTAGTCGAGAAACTGTTGAAATAAAAGGCTTAACTTATAGCTTTTTAGTAAATCATTTTCCAAAGTGGAAACGATATTTGGAAATTAAAGGATTTAGCCTTTGTCAAAAGGTTGAAGACATCTCACTATCAGACGATACATTAGTTATAAAGGGATTTGCTTTTATTAACGGGATTAGTACAAATGGTAGCGTAAAAAAGATTGTATTCAAAGATATAAAATCAAATCAAGAAGTTGAATTCCCACTTGAAAATATTACTCGAAAAGATGTTAGCTATGTCCAAGGTAATAATCAAATTAATTTTGATGAGTCAGGTTACGAATGTGTGATTGAAAACTTATCTACTCAGCTTGATAACGGCAGTTGGAGTGTTTGGATTACAGTTACAGATCGTAATAAAACGATTACTGAACCTTTACGAGTAAGTTTATACAAACAAACTAAAAAAACTAGACCTTATTTAATTGATAACCGAAAAATTGCTCCGTATTATAAAAAAAGAAATTTATCTTTCCGCGTTGTTGAAATGCCTGTTACCAAACAGATGAAGTTTAATATTGGAAGAGTAAAACGGGTTATACGTCCTGTCGTAAAGTTTGCTTACAAAAAACAATGGCAGTCGCTTATGGTTTATAGTTTGTATTTACTAGTTTATCAATTTTTAAAGAGCAAAGAATTATGGTTAATTGGTGAACGCCAAGATACTGCACAAGACAACTCATATCATTTATTCAAATATATTCGTAAGAAGTATCCACAAATTAATGCGTACTATGTAATAGATAAGAATAGTCCGGATTATAGCCATATTGCACATCTTGGACATTGTATTCAATTTGGTAGTGTTTTACACAGCCTGATCCTGTTACTTTCTACTAAAACAATTAATAGTTATGCGGAAGATCCAAATATGTATACTGAGGCTTATCGAAATATTGTTGAGGAACGTCCTGAAATTCAACGAAATGAACGTATCTTTTTACAACACGGTGTGATTGGCGTTAGTCGTGTAAGTCATGTGTTGCATAAAAATAAAGTTGATTATAGTAAGTTTGTTGTATCTAGTGAGTTTGAAAAAGAACATATTGTCTCAGAATTCGGATATGAAAAGGAAGAGGTAATCGTAACTGGGCTACCAAGATGGGATGCATTGGTCGATGAAAGTCAAGGAAACGAGATTTTGCTAATGCCAACTTGGCGTTCATGGAATAGATCAAAGGAAGCTCTTGAAGAATCTGAGTACTGGGATCGTTATATGAATTTACTTCATAATAAAAAATTACATGATCTACTTGAAAAGAAAGATTTAACACTAACTTTTTACCCTCATTATCAAACGCAATTATATATGCCAGAATTCTACTCGCCGCATGAGCGAATTAAAGTGATGTGTCAAGGAGAAGAGACTGTTCAATCCCTTTTAAAACGTCACAGTGTGTTAATTACTGATTATTCAACTGTATCATTTGATTTTTCATATTTAGAGAAGCCCGTACTATTTTATCAATTTGATTACGATGAGTTCTATACACGACACTATAATGAAGGACCAATTACTCAAAATCGTTTATTCGGTCCAGTAACAGATAAAGAGAATGAAGTAATTGCTATATTAGAAAATATGGTGATTAATCGTAGTAAATGGAAAAATAAAGCGAAAAAAAATCCATACATTATAAAACCAAAAGTATCGCATACCGAACTTGTGTTTAAATCAATTTTAAATTAAATTTACTTTTATTATTTTAAGGAGAGTAACTGTCATTGCAAATTTTTGCAGTGACAGTTATTTTTTTTACAATTTTTTAACAAGGATACACATTTAGATTCACAATAAAAAGTTAATCTTAAATTAATAAAATATCTTCTTTAACACATCATTTCTGGAGGTTTGAAATGAAGAATAGTGAATTATTGAGTAATAATCATGTTGATTCGACAACTTTAAATTTTAAGCCAAGTTTAATAAAGGTTACGAATGAGGATTTCGATGCGAATATAGATCTTCAAAATGAATTGTTAGTAAAGCAAAATGAGTTCCTTTCGAATAAGGTAATGGAATTGGAAAAAAGAATGGAAGAGCAGTTATTTCGTCAGCTGGATTTAATTGTGGAGCATGAGGAATTTATGATGGGGCTCGATGATTATGTTCTTGTAAACGAAGTAAAGCAATCTTTTGGTTCATATGAATATGAGAAGCTGCAAGAGGAATATCAAAGGCTTCAATTAAACTATGAAACATTTAGAAATTCGAAATTTGGAAAGTTAGCAAGGAAGTATTGGAAGCTTTTGAAGTATCTAAAAAGAAAATGAGGGGACATTCATGTTAAAAGAATCAATCGAAAAACAAATCACGCGACTACGTAACGAGAAATTTGATACAAAAATGATGCTGCAAAAATTAATGAATGTGGATGAACCTTTTTATTTTCAAAACCATGAGTTATTTTCATTTTTAGCTGATGATTTCACTGTTAGTAAAGGTGTTCAAAAGGTCCAAAAAGAAAAGGAAATTTTAATTCAAAACAAGCTAATTAAGCAGACTGCTATTATTGATTATGTAAAGAGCGATAATTTAATGACGCTATTATTTAATGAAGGAAGAAGTAGATTATTTACGAAATTTGGGGTTACAGGCTTCGTTAGTGGTGGTAAATGTGAAGTTGTTTTTGAATTACGATTTATTGATCATGAAGATCACATTAGCACATTAAATTTTAAATTAGATGAGCTAGTCGATCTAACTCCGTATATTCAAAAAGAGTTTCAATCGGTCTCTTTTTCAATTCACATGACTGGCGCGGGTACATTGCATCTTTTCCATGCTAAATTAATGGGTTCATATAAAGAAAGTAAAGTAGACAATAGTTACTTGAAGAAACAAAAAAAGGAAATTAAAGATTTTCGAGTTGGGTTTATTGCAGATGAATTTACGACGCGTTGTTTTGATTATGAGTTTGAACTAATAAAGATCACGCCAGAGAATTGGTTAGATGAGTTTAAAAAGCATCGAATTGATTTCTTCTTTTGTGAGTCTGCATGGCTGGGTAACGAAGGGGCTTGGAAGGATAAGATTGGTACGAAAAATCATCGGGATCATACGAAACTATTAAAGTTAGTTTATTGGTGTAAAGAGCACTATATCCCGACAGTGTTTTGGAATAAAGAAGATCCGTTTCATTATCAAGCTTTTATTGATACTGCGAAGCATTTTGATTATGTGTTCACGACTGATCATGAATCAGTTCAACACTACGAGGCAGAAGGTTGCGAAAATGTTTATTGTTTACCTTTTGCAGCTCAACCGAAAATTCACAATCCAATTGAATATCTTCCACGTAAAGAAAAGGTCGTTTTTGCTGGAGCATATTACGGTAAAAAATTCCCTGAACGGACAAGAGCGATGGAGAAGCTAGTAAGTGCTTCGAAAGAATATGGACTCGATATTTATGACCGAAACTATCATAATCCAACAAGTCCAAATCAATTTCCAGAAGAGTATCGACCGTTTATTGTTGGAAACTTAAAACAGAATGAAATCGACATTGCCTATAAAGGATATAAAGTAGCACTTAATGTGAATAGTATTACTAAATCTCCGACAATGTTTGCCCGGAGAGTATTTGAGTTGCTGGCAAGTAATACACCAATTATTAGTTCCCATTCAGAAGGGATTCATAGAATGTTTGGTGAGATCGTAACGACTACCGACAATGAAAAAGTGATGAAGGAACGTCTTGCTAATTATTATACGGATGAGACTTATTACAAGAAAAACCGTTTACTCACATTACGAAAAGTTTTAGAAGAGCATACTTACACTAATCGTGTGGAGGAGCTACTTGATCTTATTAAATTGCCGTACGAAAGAAATGAAGAGACTGCTACATTAGTAGGGATTGTTCGAAGTAATGCAGATTATGAGAAGTTAATGGCAATCTACAATCGACAAGGAATTAAACAGAAAAAGCTAGTTATTTTACTCGACTTATTTGATGGCTATTTAGACATTTTTAATCAAAACAATCATGGAAATGTAAAAACATTCTTGATTGATTACTGCCATCATTACTTTAGTATTAATGATCTCGTTGATTCGAGTTATCTTGTACCAATTCACTTAGATCATTATTACGGAGAAAATTATTTAAGAGATTTGATGCTCGCTACAAAATATACAAATGATACGATCATTGCTAAAGGGAATCAAAATAGCTATAGCTATGTGAATAGTTGCCGTATTGACGAAGCTTTGATTTGTACAAAGGCGACAAGATTTATTCATCCTAATGAATTTATGAGGCTTTTAGAGACGAAATCAACGATTGATCATTTTTCAAAAGCTGGCGTTCAATTTTTTGAAATTGATGAGTTTAATTTTTATCGAAATGCCTATGAAAAAGCCATTGACCACGACGAAATCGAGAGAATTTTAGTATAAGGAGCTGTCTTTATGAAACTGGCGATTATTGGGCATGATTTAAAGTTTATAAACGATGCGATTAAGAGATTTGAAGCAAGAGAAGACATCGAAATTAAAATAGATTTATGGGAAGGCCATACAATTCACCAGGTTACAAAAAGCATAGAAATCGTTAATTGGGCGGATGTTCTGTTTTGCGAGTGGGGACTTGGAAATGTCGTTTGGTACCAGGAGCATAAAAAAGAACACCAAGTATTAATCGTTAGAATGCATCGTTTTGAAATGAATACACCATTTCCTGAAAAATTTGATTTTACGAAGATTGATAAGGTCATTGCGATTTCTTCCTATATATTTGAGGAGTTTCATCGAGTTGCGAAAATTCCTAGAGATAAGATGGTTGTCATTCCAAATGGTGTTGATGTAGAGAGATTTCATTTGCCTAAGGAGTATGACGCAAATTTCCGAATTGGCTTACTTGGTTATGTCCCGAAGTTAAAACGATTAGATCGAGCGCTTGCTATTTTTGAAAAATTATGTGAAAAAGACAGTCGATACTCTCTTTCGATTAAGGGAAAGCATCCGAAAGAATTTTCGTGGGTATGGAATAATCAACAAGAGCATGATTATTATACGAATGTTTTTCGAAAAATTGATAAATCTCCCTATAGCAACCAAATTCAATTTGAAGAGTGGGGAGATTCAGCGGAGTGGCTTCAGTCGATCGGTTATGTCTTATCAGTAAGCGATTATGAAAGCTTCCACCTAGCTCCTATGGAAGGGATGGCTTCTCGCGCTGTGCCAATTGTCTTAAATCGTGAAGGAGCTCGAACAATCTTCCCTGATGAGTACATTTTTGAAACAATCGACCAAGCAGCGGAATTCATCGCCAATTCAAAAAAAGAATCAGGAAAAAAACTAGTTGAATTCGTTAAGAAACATTATTGTATGGATAAAATGTGTTCAGAGATTTTGAGTCTAATTGATGAGTTACAAAGTAAATTAGTTCATTAAGAAGGTATGAGCACAGTGAATCCAAAAAGGAGGATCTGTGCTTTTTTCTCACTTTAAGAAAGCATAAATTGGCAACGAGGAAGTTATTTCGACGTGGTGGCCAATTTTAGGAATAAAGTATAAGTGCAACTACGCCTCTGTCTCCACCTAAAAGGCTCGCCAATCGGTGAGTTTTCTTTATCTATATTATATACATCGTGTATGAATGGTTTTAATATGTGGGAAACTAACTAATACGGATGGAAAAAGATTATCGCTATAAAATGTGACGAGAAGTCACGAAATAATAGTGGAATAAATTTACATTTTTCGTGATAATAAATGTTTTTATTTCATAGTTAAGATACAATAGATAGATACATATTAGGAAAAAACCGATTCATTTTGAAAGGGGAAAGAATTTTGACTGTTAAAGTAATGACTATATTTGGAACAAGACCAGAGGCGATAAAAATGGCGCCACTTGTGCTTGAATTAGCGAAACATCCTGATCAGATCGAATCAATTGTAACGGTTACAGCTCAGCATCGACAAATGCTTGATCAAGTACTTGAGATTTTTGATATTACTCCTGACCATGATTTAAATATAATGAAGGATCGTCAAACGTTAATTGATGTAACAACTCGAGGTTTAGAAGGATTAAATAGGGTTATGCAAGAAGTGAAACCTGATATTGTATTAGTTCACGGTGATACGACTACTACTTTTATTGCTAGCCTTGCAGCTTTTTATAATCAAATTGCGATTGGACATGTTGAAGCAGGTTTACGAACTTGGGACAAATATTCACCATATCCAGAAGAAATGAACCGCCAATTAACGGGTGTAATGACGGATTTCCATTTTGCACCGACAACAAAATCAGCCCAAAACTTATTAGCTGAAAACAAAAAAGAAGAAACAATCTTTATTACTGGTAATACAGCAATCGATGCCCTAAAAACGACAGTTAAGGAAGAGTACGCTCATCCTGTGTTAGATCAAATCGGTAATGACCGTTTAGTGTTAATGACTGCACACCGTCGTGAAAACTTAGGGGAACCAATGAGAAATATGTTTAAAGCGATTAAACGTTTAGTCGAAAAACATCATGATATTCAAGTTGTGTATCCTGTACATATGAACCCTGTTGTTCGCGAAATTGCAAATGATGTTTTAGGAAATGACAATCGAATCCATTTAATTGAGCCACTGGATGTGATTGATTTCCATAACTTTGCGGCAAGGTCTCATTTAATCTTAACGGATTCTGGTGGTGTACAAGAAGAAGCACCTTCTCTAGGTGTACCGGTTCTTGTTTTACGTGATACAACTGAACGCCCTGAAGGAATTGACGCTGGTACATTAAAGCTTGCGGGAACTGACGAAGATGTTATTTTTGCACTAGCTGATGAATTGTTGTCAGATGAAGAAGCACACGCAAAAATGTCTAAAGCATCGAATCCATACGGAGACGGCGAAGCTTCTAGAAGAATCGTTGAAGTCATTATTAAACATTTTAAAAATAAAGTTAAGTAATCTAAAAAAAGACTATTTTTGAAAAGTTTTCAATGATAGTCTTTTTTTGTCCATTTAAAGGAAAAATTAATAAATTTAATGCATTATATAAACAATAGAAGTAGACGATCATAGATTTTGTGACGGACTATATTTTGCAGTGTCCAAGGCAGGTTTCTAAAAACAGTCTTCTTTTAGAATGTATGATATAATTAGATTTTAAACATTATTTAATTTTCTATTCTACACAATAGGAGGGTTCATGTGAAAGTTTTAGTCATAGGTGGGGCAGGATATATTGGATCTCATACAGTATATGAATTAATTCGTGAAAATCATGAAGTAGTAGTAATAGACAATTTATCAACAGGTAGAAAAGAAGACATTCATGAACTTGCTACATTTTATCAAGCAGATATTAGGGATTTAAATTCTTTAAATGAAGTATTTAAAAAAGAGAATAATATTGATGTAGTCATGCATTTTGCAGCAAAGCTCATTGTCCCAGAAAGTGTAGAAAAACCATTTGAGTATTATGATAATAATGTTTTCGGGCTTAAAGTTCTATTAGAGGCAATGGTTGCAAATAAAGTAAATAATATTGTATTTTCTTCTACGGCAGCCGTTTACGGAGAGCCAGAAAACTCGATATGTACTGAAGAAGATTTCTGTTTACCAATTAATCCATATGGTGAAACAAAATTAGCAGCTGAAAAATTAATTCAATGGTCTGCTAAGGCATATGGATTGAATTATTGTATCTTGAGATATTTTAATGTTGCCGGAGCAGATGTTTCAGGAGAAATTGGTTTATATAAGGATAATCTCACACATTTGATACCAGTAACAATCCAAGCTGCATTAGGATTGAGAGATAAATTAGTTGTATTTGGAACAGACTACGAAACAAAGGATGGTACATGCATACGTGATTATATCCACGTCACTGATGTAGCAAAAGCCCATATATTAGGAGCAGAATTTACTACGAAACAACAAAGTGGTATTTTTAATCTTGGTTCTAATTCTGGCTACACTGTACAAGAAATCATTGATATGGTGGAGAAAGTTAGCGGCATTGAAGTTCCAGTTGAGTATAGTGGCAGACGCCCGGGCGATCCGGCTGCAATAGTTGCATCTAACCATAAAGTCATTGAGCAATTAGGCTGGAATGTGAAAAATGCTCTCGAAGATATCATCAAATCTGATTGGAATTTTCGATTAAGTAAAATTGAAGTAAGTCGTAAATAAAATTGTAAACGTATTTTTTATATAGGAGAGAACAACTTTATGATATTAGTAGTTGGTGGAGCAGGTTATATTGGTAGTCATACTGTAAAAGAGTTATTAGATCAAAATTTCGAAGTAGTTGTTTTAGATAATTTAACAACAGGGCACCGTAATGCGGTTGATCCTCGTGCAGAATTTATTGAAGGAAATCTTGGTGACGCTACTTTATTATCAGAGATCTTCACAGAAAAATCGATTGATGCAGTTATGCACTTTGCAGCAAATAGTTTAGTTGGAGAATCTGTTATAAATCCGCTTAAATATTATCAAAACAATGTTTCTGCAACAATTACATTACTAGGAAGTATGTTAGAGTATGGCGTGAAGAAATTCATTTTCTCATCAACAGCTGCAACATACGGAATTCCAGATGTAGACTTAATCACAGAAGAAACAAAAACGAATCCAATCAATCCTTATGGTCAATCAAAATTAATGATTGAAAAAGTATTAAGTGATTTCCATACTGCTTATGGTATGGACTATGTTGTATTACGCTACTTTAATGCAGCGGGTGCACATATAACTGGTGAAATTGGTGAAGACCACACACCTGAGAGTCATTTAATCCCACTAATCCTTCAGCACCTTTTAGGTCAAAGAGAAAGCATCACTGTGTTTGGTGATGACTATCCAACTGCTGATGGAACATGTATAAGAGATTATATACATATTACAGATTTAGCTGGTGCTCATATTGCATCACTAAAGAAAATGCTTGAAGAAGACAAGTTCACACGTACTTACAACTTAGGTAATGGATTAGGTTACTCTGTAAAAGAGGTAATTGAAACATGTGAAAAAGTAACTGGCCGAAAAGCGAACATCATCATGGGAGAGCGTCGCGCTGGAGATCCTGCAAATCTAGTTGCGTCATCACAAAAAATCTATGATGAACTAGGTTGGAAAACTAAGTATAAATTAGAAGAAATTATTCAAACAGCTTGGAATTGGCATCAATCTCATCCTGAAGGATTCACAAAATAAATAAATGATTTAACGTATAAAAAAGAACTGCGCCAAATGGTTGGAAACAACGGCGCAGTTCTTTTTTTTACTATTTATTAGACCTTTTGCAATTGTAAAGTTTGGTCGTCATTTTAAAAGTTTCGTTTATTTTTCAAGCATTCATTAACTATTTTTAAAGCCTCCTGATTTTTCATCAGTAAATTGCTTTTTTGTCCCTAAATTGCAATGTGTTTGTCATTAACACTTTTCGTAAAAAGTGGTATAATTTATTGCAAAATATGTAGAAATATAACCTTTAATTTTATTTGATAATTGCTACACACAAGGGAGACGTATATGAATAACATTGCAATACAAGGACTTAGACTTAAAGATAGTTTACTAGAAGTAATCACTAAACAAGAAATAGTGCATGAGAACGATCTATCTTTTTACTTAGAGAATAAGTCTAGTGGAATAATGAAGAAACTCGAATCAACATTTACATTAAATAAAGACGAAATCGTTTTCAAAATAAAGATTGAAGAGTTTCAACTAGAGAATGAAATTAGTCAATTTCTAGTCGTTGCGAAGGATTCGAATAATGAATCATATTATATGATGGGATCTCCATTAACAGTTGAGCCTAATAAATATACTAATTGTCATGAGTTAAGTGAAAAGTTTGTTGTAATCAGTCACTTAGAAAATAGATTAGTAGCCCTAACTTTAGGTAAAAAACAACATGTAACAAAGATGTTTAGTGAGATCAATCATTATAAATTTTCTTCAATTATTGAAATTGAAAATTTAAGAATTGAAGGACCGAAAGTTAGTTTTAATATATCAAAGGATCTGATTCTTAATAAACCAGATTTAGAATTCTTTCTAAGAGAAAGAACAACAAAAGAAGTTTTCATACTTAACTTTAAAATTAATCAAGAAAATGAAGTCGAAATTGATTTAAATGAATTTGCTTCACACCATATTGAGAAAATCTCGAGATGGGATGCAGTCGCTACATTTAAAAATGAAAATGTATTGGTTGAAGGGAAAATCAGTGAATTTAATCAAAAAGTCCCTAAAGTTTATGATCGATTCTTTAAATCGTTTGATGTAAATCTTTCTAAAAATGAATTAACTGAATCTGATCTGGACGATACAGGTTTATCGAATGTAGTAACACCATATACTACTTCAAAAAATGAATTATCAATAGTAATTCGACCTGAGTTGTTTTTATTTAATGAAAAGTTTAAAACGAAAATATCCGTAACTAAATTTAAAATGAAGAAATCCATCGTTTCAATTAAAGCAAACTTATCAGTAATTGAATTAAGTGACTTTAAAGTAAGCGAAGTATATCTTCGTTTCCGTAATAAAGCTACAATTCTTGAGCACAGCATTCCTGCTACTGAACGAAAGATTTCGGAGAACAATTCAGAAATTGAGTTTTCTTTTGATCTAGAAGATTTTAAATTTATGCCATTCTATTGGGATTTATATGTAATCGTAAATGTGAACGGTGAAAAAAATTATGTAAAAGTAAAAAATCCATTTTGGTCAGTTCGAAAAAAACTAGATACAAAAATATTAAAATACGAGTATATGATTAATGATCAATATATGATTTATCCATACGTGGCAGGGGATAACTCAATTGCGTTTTGCTATCGAGAAAGAGCTGACTATGAAACGGCACCTTTTAAACTAAAAGAAAAGCTAGCTTATTTTACGTATAAGCTATTTAAGCCTTACTTTGATAAAAAGGATATATGGCTTGGATATGAGAAGTTTTCTAGTACTGCCCAAGACAATGGATATTATTTCTTTGACTATTGTTATAAACATAATAAGCATAAGGATTTTTACTATATTATTAAAGAAAACTCAGCAGACCGCGTCAATTTAGAAGATAAAAAAGATAAGGTCTTAACGTTCATGAGCTTTAAATATATGCTATATATGTATGCTTCTAAGCTATTAGTATCTTCAGAATCGAAGGGGCATAGTTATGATATTCGTATTCAAAAAGGACAGTTAAAGAAAGCACTAGATCAAAAACGATTTGTCTTCCTACAACATGGTGTTACGGCTCTAAAACGAGTTGATTATGTATTTAAAAAGACAAAAACGAATGCTGTAGATTTATTCGTTGCGACATCAGATTATGAAAAGAACATCATAAAGCAATATTTTGGGTATGACGATGACGAAATTATTGTTTCAGGATTTTGTCGATGGGACGTTTTAGAGGATAAGTCACTACCAGAGGAAAAAGAAATTTTCTTAATGCCAACGTGGCGTTCATGGATGGATGGAATTCCAGAAGAGGAGTTTATTCAAAGTGATTATTTCAAAAATTATGTTGAGCTATTAACATCATCTAAATTGAAGCAATTACTAGTAGAAAGAAATATTACATTAAACTTCTTCTTACATCCAAAGTTCATGGAGCATTTACATCATTTTAAAGCAACAAACGATAAAATTAATATTTACCAATTCGGCGAAATTAAAGTAAATGAATTCTTAATGAAATCATCCATGCTAATTACAGATTATTCGAGTGTAGCATGGGAAATGTATTACCAAAAGAAGCCAACTTTATTTTTCCAATTCGATATTGATAAATATACAAAATTCCAAGGTAGTTATTTAGATATGGAGAATGAGTTATTTGGAGAACGTTCTTTAACTGTTCAAGATCTTATTCAACAAATCGAGAAGTATGTAAATCATGATTTTAAAGAAGAAGAAGAATATGCAGAAATGCGTAAGAAATACTTTAAATATATAGATCAAAATAATTCTTTAAGAACATTTGATTATATATTAGAAAACAAAGACAAATTATATATAAAAAATACTTATGTAGGTACAAAGGTTTCTTTCTATCAAAAAGTTAGCCAAAATGAAATTGTACGAGCAGTATGGAATGCTGGGAAAAAGAATAAATTAATCAGTAAATTTTCATTAAAAACTAAAAATCTTTTAAAAGGAATTTCTTAAAAAATAATAATTCGTGTAGAAAAATCTTTTACGATTAGTGATGGAGGAATTAATTTGTTTGAAGTAACAAGTTTCAAAGTTAATAATGGACAACTCGATCTGGAATTAATTAGTCAAACAAAAGTAAAATCAAAAAATGTAAACTTCGAAGTGCGTTTTAAAGATATGGAACGATTTGTTGTTGGGGCTTTTAATGAGTATTTTTCTGTACCAATGAAGAAAAAATCGGATCGATTTATATTGTCACTACCATTAGAAAGCATCACTTCTCACTTGCCGGCACCGAATCTGGAGAAACAAATCGTTTGGTTCTTTATTGAAAGTGACGGACAGTATTTTGAATGTAAGATTAATGAAAAATTTAAAAAAGATGTTCAAGAAACAAAAGAGATTCCTGTTAATGCTTATTTTGAGATGCGACTTCTATATAGAGGAAATAAAACACTTGGACTTGAATTAGCTGCAAATCCGATTAAGTCTAACATTACCTTTAAAGAACAAGTACAAAATTCATTATTATTTGAAGTAAACGGATTTATTAAGAATGTAGAAATTTCTGTAAAGAATTTTGAAGTTTATCTTAGAAAAAGAACGCATAAAAGTATTCTTCTTTATAATGATGAAGTTCGTTTATTACACAAAAAAGATAATTTGTTTGAATTACCATTAGGCCAATTTGCTGATTTTGCATTAGATGAACGAACTATTTTTGATTTTAAATTGAGAGTAAAAGAAAAAAATGTTCGAATTGAGACATTATGTAAAACGGAGTCGATCATAAAAAAATTAAATTTAGATTCTGTTTTAGATTTATCATCATCTGAATTATATACTACAGCTTCTAATACATTAGCATTAAAAATCGATAGATTGCATCCATCAATCCCTGTAGAACAGTGTATCTTAGACAATCAAAGACTAATCATCCAAATAAATGAGAAGTCTTTAAGTGGTATACAAAATAGCAATATAGAAGCAGCTTGGTATAGAGTAAATCAACTACCAAACAAATTAGAAGATCTTGTAGAATTTAAAAAGATCGAAATGGATCGTCAAAATGGTTTGCTTAGTTTAAATAGTGATTTAGGCTTACTGTTCGAAGGGATAAAAACGAACTATGAGCAAAAGTATCAATTGTTTTTACAAGTAAACAAAGGAAATGAAAAATTATTATATAATCTATCAGCAAATGAGAAATTTATGGATTCATATACAGGAGACCTTACAACTTCTGCAATAAAATGTGAGAAAAATGTATCACTTTCATTAAAACCGACGACAAGTAAAGCGATTAACCTAGGTATTTTAGGTACTTGTTTTACAAGGTCTGCTTTTAATAGTGTAGATCCATATTTTAATAAAGATTATAAAAATTACTTTAATATTGGCTACAGTTATTTCTGGGTTTCTTTATTAAGCTCAGTAAGTGAACCAATCCAATATAATAGAAGTAATTTTTCAGATATACCAGACAAAGTAGTTCGAAACATTGAAAGAGAATATTCGAAAACATTATTTACAGAATTAAAAAATGCGAAAGTGGATTATCTATTAATCGATTTCTTTGTCGATGCGCTTCATGGTGCTAGAAAGTTAAAAGATGGAAGATATCTTGGACAAAATGGTGATATGCATAAATCAGCCTACTATAAAAATCATATTCTGAAGGATACGGAGCAATTTGATTATCGTAATCCAGCGTTTATGAGTGAATGGAGAAAGGCATGTGACCAGTTTATCGATCGATTACAAGAAATAATTCCTTTAGATAAGGTTATTTTAAACATTGGTGGATTAACGGAAGAATATTTTGATGCAAAGGGATTACCTCATACTTTTTATGAGAAAAATCAATTTGTGAAAAAAGAAATCACAAACTTTAATACGACATGGAATCGAATGAATAATTATTTCTTATCGAAAGTACCAAATGCAAAAGTGATTGATATGAATGCTTATAATTATAAATCAAGTCATCATCACCCAATCAGCATGGGGCCACATCACTTTGAACATTCTTACTATAAGAGCTTAGTAGCTGAAATAGGAAAGGTTATTACATTCACCGAACAAAAATAATAAAAAAGAGGAATTATTAATTTGATTAATAATTCCTCTTTTTATTGATTAATCTTTTTGTAAGGCATTTTTCGTTTTTATAAATACTTTGCTTGTAAGACGATTGCTCTTACCTTTACGATAAATTTCTTTTAGAATGATGTTTTCTCTTAAGCGTATATACAATGTTTTATTTTTGTTCTTACTGTATAAATACTCTTTTTTATCATTTATTTCTTTAAATGTGCGTTCACAATTGTTTTGGTCAATATATTTAAAGTATTTCTTACGCATTTCCGCATACTTTTCTTCTTCTTTAAAATCACGTTTTATATACTTTTCGATCTGTACAATAAGATCTTGAACAGTTAAAGAACGTTCTCCAAATAATTCTTTCTCCATATCTAAGTAACTACCTTGGAATTTTGTATATTTATCAATATCGAATTGGAAGAATAAAGTTGGTTTCTTTTGGTAGTACATCTCCCATGCTACACTCGAATAATCTGTAATTAGCATGGATGATTTCATTAAGAATTCATTTACTTTAATTTCGCCGAATTGGTAAATATTAATTTTATCGTTTGTTGCTTTAAAATGATGTAAATGCTCCATAAACTTCGGATGTAAGAAGAAGTTTAATGTCACGTTGTAGTCCTCAAGTAATTGCTTCAATTTAGATGATGTTAATAGGTCAACATAATTCTTGAAATAATCACTTTGAATAAACTCCTCCTCTGGAATCCCATCCATCCAGGAACGCCACGTTGGCATTAAGAAAATTTCTTTTTCCCCAGGCACTGATTTATCCTGAAGTACATCCCAACGACAAAATCCTGTCACAATAATTTCGTCTTCGTCATATCCAAAATAGTCCTTGATGATATTCTTTTCATAATCAGATGTCGCAACGAACAAATCTACCGCATTTTGCTTTGTCTTCTTAAATACATAATCAACTCGTTTTAATGCTGTAACACCATGCTGTAAAAAGACAAAACGTTTTTGATCTAATGCTATCTTCAAATGCCCTTTTTGAATACGAATATCATAACTATGGCCTTTTGATTCAGAAGAAACCAATAACTTGGCAGCGTACATATATAGCATGTATTTGAAACTCATAAATTTTAAAACTTTATCTTTTTTGTCCTCTAAATTTACAATGTCAGCTGCATCTTCTTTAATAATATAATAAAAATTTTTATGCTTATTCTGTTTGTAACAATAATCAAAGAAATAATATCCATTGTCCTGGGCAGTACTTGAAAACTTCTCATATCCAAGCCATATATCCTTTTTATCAAAGAATGGCTTAAAAAGCTTATACGTAAAGTAAGCTAGCTTTTCTTTTCGTTTATATGGTGCCGTTTCATAGTCTGCTCTTTCTCGATAGCAAAACGCAATTGCGTTATCCCCAGCCACATATGGATAAATCATATATTGATCTTGTAGTACCGTTTCATATCGAAGAATGTTTTTATTGATTGAATATTTTAGCTCAGGAACTGGATTTTTTAGTTTGATATAAACATCCTCATTATTGATTGTCACGATTACAAATAAGTCCCAATAAAATGGGATAAAATCAAAGTTCGTAAAGTCGAAACTGAACATAATCTCATTTATATTATTAATTTCTTTCTTTGAACTGATTGGAATGCTATATTCGGATTCAATTGCTTTATTTCGAAGTTTTAACCTTATTTCTTTAATCGTGTAGTCTACTGGTTCTAATATTTCTAAATTCATCCGAATATTAATATTGCTATTATTTAGCTTCAAGTCTAAAACTGAAATTCTACTTTTATATTTTTCGTTAAAAAGGAATTGTAATGGTCGTATGACGATTGCTATTTCTTGTTTTAACGTTAAATAAGGAGTGATAATATTCGAATTAACTAGCCCGCCTTCATTTTGAGACACTTCTGAGATTCCTTCAAAATTTAGATATGGTAAATATCTTTCTGAATTTGATTCCACCATTTTATCAAGCCAGACAAGCTTACCTTCGATGATCAAATTTTCAGTTTGAAATTCAATATATAAATCCCATCTTGAAATGACATTTATGAAATCCATTCCAAACGGTATGAGATTCATTTGAATTTCATTATTTTCTAGTAATTGATAGGGTAAATCATAATAGATCGATGAATTTCTTTCTCGCAAGAAGAATGTAACATGCTCTCTTTTTAACAGTTCATTCTCTAATAATTTCAAATGGAAACTGTCTTTTTTAATCGAAAATGAACTGATTTCAAATTGAGTATTAAATTTAAAGTTATGAATTTCGTTAAATTGTCTTGTGAGATCATACGTTGGACCATGTAATAGTGAAAGTTGGTTATCTTCATTTAGATAGAGGATTGATCTAGATTCATCAGACGAGCTATAAGTGAATCGATCGTTCCTAGATTTTTGATTAAAAAGTAATTGATAAAAAATTGAATTTGAGTCAGTTAAATATAATTTACACTGATATTTAAAATCTTTAGAGAAATTTAGTTCATTTAAATTTATTGTTAATTCGTATATGAAATCAATTTGCTTGATATCTATAGGCAATGACTGCTGAAATTTTTGTTCACTATCCACCAAAATTAATTCCATTTCATTTAATGATTGAATAGGATTCATTATTCTCAAAATGATTGTATTATCTATAAATGTGTACTTTTCCACATAAATACTTTCCATAAAAAAGAGACCTCCAAAAAGATTTCATATCTAATTTTAATACTATTTTGTCTTAGTAATTGTGATTTCATTACAGAGTGTTTAAACTTTCTTTACATTAAAGTGTTCTAATTATTAATTTTAGTAAATGATATAAAGTAATTTAGCTTTTCAACTATGACATTTCTTTCAGGAAAAACAAGTTTGTGATAAAATAGTTAAAGCAATTTACATGTAGAATTATGTCTAAATTAGGATTGTTTATGACCTTGGAGGTGTACGAAATAAATTGTATAGAAAGAAGATTCTGTTGATTTCCCAGCATTTTTATCCAGAAATAGGGAGTGCGGCAAATCGATTAAAAAACATTTATTTAGAATTAAAAGAAAAAAATTATGAAGTAAAGGTGTTAACGTTACAACCTAGATATCCTAGTCGTGAGCTTTACGAGGACAAGAGCTTTTGGAATGAACCGTTAATGGATGAATCTGATTTTATTCGAATTGATCCTTCAATAAAAACACATTCAGGTAATATTGTAAAAAGACTATATCTTTACATAGAAGTAATGATTCGATTTATTTTTTCAATCTTGTTATTACGCAAGGAGTATGACGCGGTTTTTGTAACATCACCGCCTATTTTTGTTGGGGTAGCAGGGTTAATTGCAAAATGGAAATTAAAAGCGCCTTTAATAGTAGACATTAGAGACTTATGGCCAGAGTCTTTAACAGGTGTAAAATTATTTACAAACCGTTTTATATTAAATACAGCTTATAAAGTAGAAGAAATTCTTTATAAAAAAGCAGATCGTATCATCGTTAATAGTCTAAGTTTTGTTAATTATATGACTGGAAAAGGTGTGCCGAAAGAGAAAATCTCATTTATGCCTAATTCATTAACAGAAGAAGAGTTAAATGGCAATGTGCCAGTAGTAAAGTCAGAAGGCGATCATGTAAATGTCATTTATACTGGGAATCTTGGTATGGCACAAGATATTCAAAAGTTAATCAAAGTCATTGAAAAAATGAAAGATGAATCGAAAGTTCGATTTATTATATTAGGTTACGGCTATCATTCGAATGACTTACAAAGAATAATTAATGAAAAGAATTTAACGAATGTTACAATCCATTCTGCGAAATCGCGTAAAGAAACATTAGATTTAGTATCAAATTCTGATATTGCTTATGTAAGCTTAGTTGATCAAGATGTTTTTAAAACAGTACTACCTGGTAAAATCATTGATTATATGTGTGTGAAAAAACCGATTATTGGTGATGTTTCCGGCTATGCGAGTGATATTATTCGTTCTGCGGATTGTGGGATTGTTTCAGATGTAAACACTGTAGAAGAATTAGTAAAAAATATAACAATTCTAGCAAATGATCGAGCGCTTAGAAAGCAATACGGTGAAAACGGATATAACTACGCATTTGAAAACTTACGTTGGAAAACAAATATTTCTGTATTAACTAGATTATTGGAGGAAATCCATGAATAAAAAGGTGTGTGCTTTTGTATTTAATCACTTTACGAATGATGCAAGGGTGCTTAGAGAATGTTCTGCTTTAGCAGAAGTAGGATATGAAGTTGATTTAATCGCGTTGCATGATGATTCGCCAACCTTACCAAAAAAAGAGCGACGTGAAGAAGGTTTTAATGTTATTCGCGTGAATAATCGTTTACCTTTTGGAATTTACCATCTAGTCTATTTTACCGGTAAAATTATGAACGCAATAAAGAAAAGTTCAGCAATGAAAATTTTAGCTGTACTTCTTGTATTAGCCGGTTTGTTTTTTGCGACGATCCCTACAATTATTATTGCGATTATAATTGGTTTATTTGGAAATCGTTATATGAAAGTGCTTTTAACAAGAGGATATAATATTCTTCAAATGATTGGATATGGCTTAAAGAAAGATTATGATGTATATCATGCGAACGATTTAAACACTTTACCACAAGGAATTATTTGTGCAAAGCTATTTAAAAAAAGTAAATTAATTTACGATTCTCATGAAGTGCAATCAAGTCGATCAGGTTATGAAAATCCGATATTTGGTAAAATTGAAAAGTTCTGCATTCGATATATTGATATTATGATTCATGAAAACAATACGAGAGCGAAATATACTCAAGATCTTTATGATATTGAATACCCAGAAGTAATCCACAACTATCCTTTCGTTTCAAAACCAGAGGAAAATCTTTCAGTTAATTTAAATGAACGACTAGGTTTACCGAAAGATGAACCAATCTTGTTGTATCAAGGTGGTATTCAAAAAGGTAGAGGCTTAGAGCTGATTGTAAAGGCAACACCGTTATTTAAAAAAGGGACAGTTGTTTTTATTGGTGACGGCAAAATTAAACCAACACTATTACAAATGGTTGATGAGCAAAAACTGCATGATCGTATTAAATTTATCGATAAAGTTCCAGTAGATGAATTATTGAGCTACACACGAAATGCTTATTTAGGTTTCCAAATCTTAAATAATATTAACTTTAACCATTACTCTGCATCTTCAAATAAATTATTTGAATATCTGATGAGTGGTGTTCCAGTAGTAGCTTGTAGTTTTCCTGAAATTCAAAAAGTTGTAGAAGGAGAACATACTGGTGTGTGTGTAGATTCACATGATATTAATTCAATTGCTGAAGGTGTAAATTATTTATTAGATCATCCTGAAGAAAGAAATGAAATGAGCCAAAATTGTTTAGTAGCTCGACACAAATATAATTGGGATGAAGAGAAGAAAGTATTTATTGGAATATACGATAAAGTATTAAATAACAAGCAAAAACAGTTAGCTAGTTAATTGATTAGACTAGTGATGAAATATTCCTCCTAAGGAGTGCAATTTGAATGACTGCTTATAAGGTTAGTGTCATTGTAATTAACTATAATAAAGAAAACTATATCGAAGAATGCCTACGATCCGTTGCTAAGCAGTCACTCAATCAGATTGAATGTGTTATTGTAGATGATGGTTCAACTGATGGAAGCTTAGATATAATAGAAAAATTTGTTGAAAAACATAAGAATTTTAAACTAGTGAAACAAGCAAATAGTGGACCAAGTGCGGCTAGAAACAATGGAATTAAAAATGCTACAGGTGAATACTTAGCGTTTTTAGATGGAGATGATTGGGCATTTCCAAATGCTTATGAGCAGTTATATAAGCTTGCTAAAAAGCATCAAGCGGATAGTGCTGTAGGTAATATTCTTTGTTTTAATGAAATGAAGTCCTATCGCTTAAACTATATGAACGAATTGTTTTTAAGAAAGCTTCCTGTAGTGCGACAGATCCTAAAAAATTCTGAATTAGTTAAAACTCCTTCTGCAAGTAATAAGTTATTTAAAAGAGACATGATTGTTTCTAATCAAATTTTATTTGATACCGATTTACGAGTTGGTGAAGATTTATTATTTACGCAAAAAGGACTAATTCAATCGAATAAAACAGTTGTAAAAGATATTGATGTGATTGGTTATCGTGTAAATGATTCAAATTCAAGCCTGATTAAGGCCGGTAGCATCAATTTCTTTACCCAACTTGTTGACTTACAACAAAAATTATCGGAGTATTATAAGTCACATAAAATACAAGATCAATTAATTCATATTGAACGCCGACAGTTACAGTTCTTCATAGATTCTATTTTTCTAAAAGGGAATAGCTTACCTGATGATGAAAAAATAGAGTTAGCTCAGGCTGGACAACAGTATTTAGCAGCTCTTACGAATCAGGAATTACTAGTAAATGAATTAAATGAGACGAAAGCATTCTTATGTCACTTAATGAATCAAAACGATGGTATTAGTTTACAAAAGTGGATTGAGATCATAAATGATCTATCGATTCAAAAAGAAAATGTGATTGCTGGAGATAAAATTTACTCTTATTTGATAAACTATTTTCCACAATATAAAGATCAGTTAATCATCAATGATCTTGTTATTAATCATGTATTAGAAGATATCAGTTTACATGGTGATCGTTTAACGATTAGAGGATATGCGTTTATTAAGAATCTATCAACAGAGGATGTTAAGAAGGAATTTGTTTTTCGAAATCAAAAGGGTAATGAAAAAATAATTGAGCTTCGACCAATGTTAAGAACAGACGTTACCTTTATGGAAAGTAAAAATACAAGCAATTATAACTGGGCAGGTTATGAAACAGTTGACGTTTCTTTACTAGAAGTATTAGGGAACGGAAAATGGGATTTATTTATCCGATTAAAAAAAGACCGACTAGTAGTTGAGCAGCCTGTCATTGTTTTTTTAACGCAACATCGAAACAAGATGAAGCCATCATCAGTTTCAGGAAAACAGCTGATTGCACAATTCAGTAACCTAAAATTATCCATATTAATAAGAAATAAAACAGCGAAGAACGGGCTAAATCTTTGGATTTCTAATATGAAGCGCACAGTAAGAAGTGATGCAGCTTTCCTATTTAAAAAAGATTTTCATAGTCTATTTGCTGTCATTCTTTATAAATTATTTGGTTGGTATTTTAGAAGTAAAAAAATATGGTTGGTCGGGGAAAGACGTGACACTGCTCAGGATAACTCATATCATCTATATAAATATATTCGAACAAATCATCCAGAAATAAATTGTTATTACATTATTGATAAAAATTCACCTGATTATCGACATGTGCAGGATTTAGGAAATATTATACAATTTGGTAGTTTCCTTCATAGTTTTTATATGTTGGTTTGTATTAAAACGATTAATAGTTACGCTGAGCATGCAAATATGTACACTCAAACTTATAAAAATGTGAATAGGCAATATCCTGAATGGCAGCAGAATAAAAAGATTTTTATTCAACATGGTGTCATAGGGGTGAGTCGAGTAAATCAAGCACTTAATAAAAATGAGTATGGCTATTCATTGTTTGTTACGTCATCTGAATTTGAAAGAAACCATATTATTGAAGAATTTGGCTATAAAGAAGATGAAGTAGTTGTTACAGGATTGGCAAGATGGGATGCGTTAAAGGACACTAGTACTGGAAACGAAATTTTGTTCATGCCAACTTGGCGCAATTGGATTAAATTTAGAGATGCACTTGAAGATTCAAGATATATGAAGTCATTAATATTATTTTTAAGTAATAAAAAACTTCATCATCTATTAGAAAAATACAATAAGACAATTACGTTTTACCCACATTATCAAACACAGCTTCTTTGGGGAGAATTACCGTTTTTCCATGAACGTATTCATATTGTCAAACAAGGGGAAGAAACAGTTCAAAATCTATTAAAGCGTCATAGCTTGTTAATTACAGATTATTCAACTGTCTCATTTGACTTTGTTTATATGGAAAAGCCAGTCATATTTTATCAATTTGATTATGATGAATTTTACTCAAGACATTATAATGAAGGTCCGATCAATCATAAAACGGATCTATTTGGAAAAGCGTGCGATACAGAAGACGAAGTGCTATCTGAGTTAGAACGTATCATTAATCACAACATGAAAATTGATGAGGATTATCTGATCAAGAGTAATAAATTTATGAATCGAAATAACTCATTACATACTGAAGCAATCTTTCATGAAATTTTGAAAAGAACATGATTCTATGTACAAGGAGGGATATTCTTATTTTATATGCAAAAGGCTATTAGAGCACTAAACGAAGATCCAAAGTTAGCGTTTGAAGAGTTTAAAAAGTTCATAATGAATGAAGAGCAAGTAGAGTTTGATATCTTTCATCTAATTAATATAAAGAAAAAAAATATATATATTGAAGATTTATATTTCATATTAAAAGACACATTTAGTCAGTATGATTTAAGTCAAATCTTTGTCTACGATTATGTTTTTGCAAAATTAATTTTACAAAAAGAGTTTAAAAAAGCAGTTACATTTTCTGAGTTAATAAATAGTTTAGACCAATATACTACTGATCTAGATTATTCTATTTTTAAGATTAAGAAAATAAATACAACAGTATTGTTTACTTATTCTTATGGTAATGAACTAGTAGAAGTTGATATATCAGACTGGTTGGAAACAGCCCATTTTGAAAATCAGATTATCGATATTGAAAAATTGGAGAATAAACTAGTAATTAGAGGAAATGCTTTTTTTCAAGGTATTAATTTAATAAATGATGAAGATATTGAGCATCAATTAATCATTAAGGATTCAAATAATAAGTCAAAAACTATTCAGATAAAAAGGGCACGCACAAACTATTTCAATAGTTCTAGATATAATTATTGCGCAGGTGGTTATGAGTTCCATATTAATTTGGATGATTTTTCTAATGTAGGCAATTACGATGTAACACTTGAAACGGTTTGCTATGGACGAGTTATTAAAAGTAAGTTAAAATATGCAATCAATGTGAGAAAAAATTATCAATTTAACAATAATTTAACGATTGTTAATAAAAAATTAAAACTTAATCTATTACATAAATCACATTTTTCTTTTAAAATAGAACCTGTGTCTTTTGTTAATAGCGTTATAAAAAATGTAATTACACGTAGTAAAGAAAAAAAGATATTGATTTCAAGGTTTTTTCATAATCCCAAAAACACCACATGGGAAAAGATAAATTTTGCTATCATTATCATATTTATTGAGTTATTTGGTTATACAATAGGTAACCGAAAGTTTACAATTATCAGTGAAAAATTAGCTGATAGTACAAATGATAACGGCTTTGCATTTTTTCAATATTGTCGTGAACGTTCTGATGCTAGTAATATTTATTATCTACTAAGAAAAGATGCAAAAAATTATAATGAGATAAAGAAATTAGGTAATGTAATCCCATATAATGGCTTTAAACATTTTCTCTTTTCTATTTTCGCTAAGACAATTATTAGCACAGATAATGTAAAAATATTAATTCCAAAAGAACTTAGGGACATTAGTCATGCTAATCTTGTATTTATTGGTCATGGTGTAACCTTATTTAAAAAGGTTGACCATGTTTATCATGCAAGTAGGGGAGTAGCTAATCAAATAATTGTTTCTACGGATCAAGAGAAGGAAATCTTTATTAGACACTTTGGATATGAACCGAATAATGTTTTTGTTACAGGTTTGCCACGTACATCATATTTAATGAATCATTTGACTGAAAAAGTTATACTAGTTATGTTTACTTGGCGAACAGAAATAAAAAGTAAAGAAGATTTTTTACAAAGTGAATTCTTCTATAGATTAAAAGGTTTGTTACTTAACAAAGAGTTATTAAAAAAATTAGAATCCAACAATGTCTCGTTAAAAGTCTTAGTTCATCCAAGAATGATCGAATATGTTGATTTAATGCCTAAACTACATAACCGAATCATATTGGAAAAGCTGACAGAAACAGATGTGAAACAAGCTATTGAGAATAGTAGTATGTTGATAACAGATTATTCGAGTATTTTATTTGATTTTATTTATTTAAAAAAACCGATTATAATGTATGGTTTTGATTATTTAAATGCTAATTATTCAGTTAGTAGAGATTATATGAATAGTACATTAGCTGATGTTTTCTTTGAAACTGAAAAAGAAGTTCTCCAAAGGATGAACAAATATATAGAAGAAGATTTTATACTTGATCAACGTACTTACAGTCGCTATTCACATTTAGTGAATAGTCATCAAAATAGTGTTAATCTATTATACGATGTACTAGAAAATAAGATGTGAAATAGATCAAAGTCGATTCAGTGTTCAAACTGATTACAACGACTTTGTTTTGATTGAGTGATTTCAATTGAAAGAGGTAGAATTTATGAAAATATGTACAATTGGATTAGGATATATAGGATTACCAACTTCTGCCATGTTCGCTAAATATGGTAATGAAGTAGTAGGTGTGGATATTAATAAAAGTGTTATTGATAAATTAAATGCAGGGGAAATTCATATAGAAGAGCCTGGATTAGGTGAAGTTGTAAAAGATGTTGTTAATAAGGGGAACTTTAGAGCTTCTTTACAACCTGAACACGCTGATGCATTCATTATTGCAGTACCGACTCCAAATATTGAAGATGAACATAAATCTTGTGATTTAGGCTTTGTATTATCAGCGGTTAAATCGACAATACCATTTTTACAAAAAGGTAATGTCTTAATTGTTGAATCAACAATTGCACCAAGAAGTATGGATGATTTCGTTAAGCCACTTGTAGAGGAAGCTGGCTTTAAAGTGGGCGAAGATATTTTCCTAGTACATTGCCCAGAACGAGTTTTACCTGGACAAATTATGGATGAATTAATCAATAATAATCGAATTGTTGGTGGAATTACACCAGCATGTTCAGAAGCTGGGGCGAATGTATATCGCACTTTCGTAAAAGGCGAAATTATTAAAACAGATGCAAAAACAGCAGAAATGTCCAAATTAATGGAGAATACATTTAGAGATGTAAATATTGCCCTTGCTAACGAATTAACAAAGGTTTGTAATTCATTAGACATTAACGTATTAGACGTGATTCAAATGGCTAATAAGCATCCTCGAGTAAATATTCATTCACCAGGTCCTGGTGTTGGTGGACATTGCTTAGCTGTTGACCCATATTTTATCGTTGCAAAATCACCAGATTTAGCAAATATTATCAAACTATCTCGTGACACAAATGTATCTATGCCACAATATGTAGTAGACAGTGTTAAAAAACTATTAGTAGGCATAGAAAATCCAAAAGTTGCAGTATTTGGAATTACTTATAAAGGTAATGTAGATGATATTCGTGAAAGTCCGGCAATGGATATCATTGATTTATTAAATAATGAAGAGATGAACATTTCAATTCATGATCCACATGTACACTCAAACAAGATTCAATTAAGTTCGATGGAGGAAGCAGTAGAAGGTGCTCACTTAATCTTAGTCTTAACGGATCATAATGAATTTAAGAATATGGACTTTGAATCAATCTCGAAACAGATGGAAAATAGAATGTTGTTTGATACTAAAAACTGTGTTCCGCCAGTTAACGGTGGGGAGTTAGCGTATGTAAATTTTGGGAATTTATATAAGTATACAAATGAGAACGTGGTTGAGGTATGAAGAATTTAACTACAATCTTTAAAGAGCATTTTAGCAATTTCTATATGATTGGACGTTTATCCAATTATGAGATGAAAAAGGAATTCGCTGATAGCCAATTAGGTACGGTCTGGGCTTTTATTAATCCTCTTCTACAAATTGGTGTATACTGGTTAATATTCGGTACTGGTATTAGAAAGGGACTACCTGTTGACGGGATTCCATTCATCTTTTGGATGCTATGTGGATTAATTCCTTGGTTCTTCATTAGTTCGTCAATTTTACAAGGCTCTAGTGCCATCTTTAATCGACTTAATACAGTGTCAAAAATGAATTTCCCATTAAGTATTATCCCGACATATGTTATACTTTCGAGATTTTATACACATTTGTTTATGCTTGCGTTATTATTAATTAGCGTAGTTTTTAGTCAAGGTTTTGGACATATCAATGTACTTTCTTTACTGTACTTTATGTTCGTAAACTTACTATTTGCGACATGTTTAGCTTTAGTTTCATCAACGCTTTCAACATTAATACGTGATATTCACTTATTAATCCAGTCTACAACTAGAATGTTGTTATACTTAACGCCAATCTTATGGGTACCTCGTTCTGGAGGAACCCTTCAAAAAATTATGATGTTAAATCCGTACTACTATATTGTAACTGGCTATCGTAGATCGATACTATATAATGACTATCATATGATTTTTTCATTGTATTCAGTTTACTTTTGGTGTTTTATGTTAGCTTTATTAATTTTTGGAGCTGTAATTCATATTAAATTTAGAAAATCATTTGTTGATATTTTATAAAAACTTTTCTATGTTTAATGAATAAGTAGAGAGTTAGTCGAGCGTAGTTTTAAATTAAATAGCTCGGATCGTAGGTGAGAAAATTGGTCAAAAAAGTAATTTTTCGTAATGTGTCGAAGAAATTTAAAATGTATAGTAAGCCAACAGATAAATTAAAAGATTTATTCTTTGGTGGTAAAAGTGGAGAATATTTTCATGCACTTCAAGATGTTTCTTTTGAAGTAAATCAAGGCGAAATCGTCGGGATCATTGGATTGAATGGTTCAGGTAAGAGTACAATGTCAAATTTAATTGCAGGTGTTACAATTCCGAACGAAGGTGAAGTTGAAGTAAACGGGATGGCAACATTGATTGCTATTCAGGCTGGATTAGATAACCGACTAACTGGACTTGAGAATATTCGCTTAAAAGGATTAATGATGGGATTAAGCAAAAGTCAAATCGATGAAATTATTCCTAAAGTAATTAAATTTGCAGAAATCGGTAAATTTATTAATCAACCTGTAAAAACATATTCAAGTGGAATGCGTTCTCGTCTAGGATTTGCCATATCAGTAAATATTGACCCAGATATTATGGTTGTCGATGAAGCATTATCTGTTGGTGACCCTACATTTACAAAACGATGCTTAGATAAAATGAATGAATTCAAAGAGCAAGGAAAGACAATATTCTTTATCAGTCATTCTCTAAGCCAAGTGAAAAGTTTTTGTACAAAAGCACTGTGGATGCACTATGGTACAGTTCGTGAATATGGTGAATGTGCAGAAACATGTGAAAATTATCAAAGTTTTCTAACTGAATACAATAAACTTTCAGCTGAAGAAAGAGAATTAGATCGAGAAAAGCATATGAAATTAACTGTTAGTTAATTAATAAAAATTAGGAGACCAATATAATTGGTTTCCTAATTATATTTATAAAAATAAACAAAAAGTTTCGTATGGAACATAGGAGGAAGTATACTCTTGAATAAAGTAAGAAAAGCAATTATACCAGCAGCAGGACTAGGAACACGTTTCTTACCTGCAACAAAAGCTATGCCGAAAGAAATGTTACCTATCGTAGATAAACCTACTATTCAATATATCGTTGAAGAAGCTATTGCAGCTGGAATTGAAGATATAATTATTGTAACAGGAAAAGGAAAGCGCTCTATTGAAGATCATTTTGATATTTCAATCGAATTAGAACAAAACTTATTAGAGAAAAAGAAATTCGATATACTTGAAAGAGTACAAGCACCATCTAAAGTTGAAATTCACTATATTAGACAAAAAGAGCCAAGAGGTTTAGGTCACGCAGTTTGGTGTGCTCGTAAATTTATTGGTGACGAGCCATTCGCAGTACTACTTGGCGATGACATCATTCAATCAGATGTTCCATGTGTTGAACAATTAATTAATCAATACGAGTTAACACACTCTTCAGTGATCGGTGTACAAGAAGTACCTGAAGACGAAGCTTACCGCTATGGAGTAATTGACCCAGTTGAACAAGATGGCCGCCGCTATCAAGTACGTAACTTCGTTGAAAAGCCAGCTAAAGGTACACAACCATCAAACTTAGCAATCATGGGACGTTACTTATTAACACCTGAAATCTTTGAATTCCTAGAAGAACAAGAAGTAGGAGCAGGTGGAGAAATCCAATTAACTGACGCAATTCAAAAGCTGAATAAAATCCAAAGAGTATTTGCATACGACTTCGAAGGCAAACGCTACGACGTTGGTGAAAAACTAGGATTCATCACAACTTCAATCGATTTCGCACTACAACGCGATGACTTAAAACACGATTTAATGGCATATATAAAACAAAAAATCGATGAAATCGAAAACTAAACAAAATTAAAAACTAATTCGTATGGAGTTTCATATGCAGAAAAATAGTTCTATTAACACTGTAATCAAATATTGGTTACCAGTTATTCTAATAGCCGGTATTATATTCTATTCTTCGGCTACACCGTACGAAAAGCAAGACATAAGACCAGAAATCAGTCATATGAAATTTCTATATGACATGATGGAGCATTTCGACTTTGTTCACTTTAATTATGCTGGAGAAGAGGTAAGTATCAAAAGCTTGGGAGTCCCAGGATTTACAGAATTCTTTATCCGAAAACTCTCCCACTTCACCATCTACCTACTACTAGCATTTTTTTCAATAAGACTATCAAGACTTTATTTCAAAAGATATTACCTAGTAGGAATTCTTATCGCAGCCATCTACTCAATGGGCGACGAATTCCACCAATCATTTACAGCGGGTCGTACGCCGCTAGTTCAAGATGTCGTAATTGATTGCATCGGCGCAATGGTTGGGGCTTGTTTGTATTATCTTATTAATAAAAGGCATAATGCTAGAGTACAGAAAACCATTAGAGTTTAATCTAATGGTTTTTTTTGTGTGATTTGGGTCTTATTAAACGGAGGAGGTTGGGGCATTGTGGAGGGGATTTAGTGATATACGTAGAAGCTGTGAATGTGGATGAAATCTAGTGATTAACGCAGAAGCAACTTGTGTCAATATGGATGAAATCTAGTGAAATGGGCAAAAAGCAGTGGCATTGAGGGAGAAATCTAATGAAAAAGGTAGAATGCAGTGGCGTTGAGGGGGAAATCTAATGAAAAAGGTAGAAAGCAGTGGCGTTGAGGGCGAAATCTATTGAAATACGCGAAAGCCTGTGGCTTTATGCACGAAATCTATCCATTTACGCACAAAACCCAATGATTTATGCACAAAATCCGCTGATTTACGCACAAACCCACTGATTGCAATGCCCGCCAAGTATCATATCAACAAAAAATCCGATATATCAACAAAAGTCAGTACTATATCAACAAAAACTAATGCTTTATCAACAAAGTTCACAGCTCTATCAATAAAGTACACAAAGTGTTCGCATATCCAACTAGATCCAGCAGTTATCTACTTACAAAAAATGGAAATGTGTTTTATAATGGGAAAGGGAAATGTTTCCAATATTTCCTAAATTAAGTTGCTTTATTACATACAAGGGGGAACGAATGATGTCATTATTAAGTGCTTCACTATGGGCGGTAGGAATTATATTATCATGTGCATTAACTTTAAAGATTACTGGTAGTGGTTTTAAAGCGAAAAAAACTGAAGAATAAGCATTGTCTATATTTTGAGGCCATTAGAGGATTATCTAATGGCTTTTTTGCAGTGCTGCCAAGTGTTATATCAACAAAAAAAACGATTATCAACAAGAACCACTACTATATCAACAAAAATCAATGTTATATCAACAAAAAAACCGATATATCAACAAAAACCAATGCGTTATCAACAAAGTTCACAGCTTTATCAATAAAGTACACAAAGTATTCGCTATTTCCAGCTGCATCGCGCCGTTTTCGCTAGCCTGACAGACAATGCTAGATCCTTCGCTAACCGATTCCCGCACACAAAAAAATCTTATCTAACCTCCAGTTAGATAAGATTCCATCTCTTACAATTTAATGAAATTAGGTTCTGTGCCGGCTTTTTCTACATAGCCGATTTTAACAGGATTCATTTGAATTAAAACATAGTTAGGGTCTTCTGGACCTTCTAGCCATTTAGACAATTCTTCAGTCCAAACTTTCTCTTCGGCACTTGGATTTTCAATTATTTCGGCCTTTGCAAACATTTCTACAAAGTTGTCGTCTAATCGATCTCCGTCGTGGCCTAGTAGTATATGTACATTTGGATTATTTTTTATATCATCTATTTTTTGTGAATTCTTATTAGTAGCGATATAAGGTGTTAGGCCTTTAAAGAAAAATATCATGTAGCAGCTATGTGGAAAGTCTTCGCGAATGGTCGTAAATAGACCTAATTGCTTCGCTTTTAATACTTTCATAATATTTTGTTGAATCATTTTTAAATAACTCCCTTCAAGTTCGAAAGATGAGCTGGTCGCTGGATTCTACCATGTTCATCTCCAACATTAGTAATTCTAGTTCTCGAGGTTATAATCCTTTTCTTAATTTCGGTAAAACTAAACTTTTATCTGCATTTACTCATCAACAGTTTAAGTGTTTGTTAATTGTTTTACATTTAAACCTATTTTTTTAATCCTTTTGCATATGATATTTAGTAAGGAAAATTATTTAGGAGGTTATTATGGCTCATCGTTTGTTTTTTATTGTTACTTTTATCGGTGTTCCATTATCGGTAATTGGGAGCTTGATGCATTGGAGTGAAATTCTTTTATTTATCATTTACTGTATAACGATTATTGGATTAGCTGGCATTATGGGAAGAGCGACAGAGAGCTTAGCGATCGCAGCTGGCCCACGAATTGGGGGACTTTTAAATGCGACATTTGGTAATGCGGTAGAGTTAATTATTGCGATATTTGCATTGCAAAATGGATTATCAGAAGTAGTTTTGGCATCGTTAACGGGTTCTGTTATTGGAAATTTACTTCTTGTAGGTGGTCTATCGTTTTTTGTTGGGGGATTAAAGTATAAGCGTCAAAGCTTTAATGTTTATGATGCGAGGCATAATTCAGGTTTACTAATTTTTGCAGTTGTACTAGCCTTTGTCATTCCAGAAATTTTTTCAGTTAAGATGACCGCTAATGAAACGATGACGCTTAGTGTAGGGGTTTCGATTGTTTTAATGATTTTATATTTAGCGGCATTATTATTTAAATTAGTTACGCATCGTGGAGTTTATGTTGCAAAAAATCAAGAGATCATAGAGGAACATGAAGAAGCTGAGTGGGGAACAACGAAAGCTATGATTGTTTTAGCTTTAGCTACTATAGCAGTGGGCTATGTTTCTGAGAAGCTTGTTCATACATTTACGACCGTTGGCGACAAATTTGGATGGACTGAGCTATTTATCGGTATTATCGTTGTTGCAATCGTTGGTAATGCTGCTGAGCATGCGTCTGCAATTGTGATGGCATTTAAAAATAAGGTAGGGGTTTCAGTAGAAATCGCTGTTGGTTCTTCACTACAAATTGCAATGTTTGTTGCGCCTGTGTTAGTTATTTGCTCATTATTTATAGGTGAGAGAATGCCTTTAATTTTCTCGATGCCTGAATTGGTTTCTATGATTACATCCGTATTTTTAACAATTGCCATAATGAACGATGGTGATACGAACTGGTTTGAAGGGCTAACTTTATTAGCTGCCTATTTCATCATGGGGATCGGCTTCTATTTATTATAAAAATTAAAATTGAAGGTGGTAAAAGTTGAAAATATTAATACGCATTGTATTTTATTTAATTGGATTACTATTTTTAACTTTAGGAATTAGTTTAGCGATTAAAGCTGAACTTGGTGCAAGTGCATGGGATGCGCTTGCAGTCGGCGAATCGAAAACATTCGGTTTATCTGTGGGGAATTGGATTATCATTAACTCGTCAGTACTTTTATTTGTTAATGCCTTTTTACAAAAAAAACGACCTGATTGGCTTGCAGCAATTACGTTTATATTAATTGGTCGGTTTCTAGATTTTTGGTTAACAGTTGAGTCAGAACATTTATTTGATGCAAATATTATTACTAGATACATCCAATTAGTACTAGCTATTTTAAGCATGACAATTGGTATTGCTATTTATTTACAAGCAAAGTTTCCATTAAGTCCAATTGATGATTTAATGATTTCACTCAGTAAACGATTTGGCGTAAGCTTAGGCGTAGCTAAAACGATTGGGGAAGTGTTTGCCTTAGTATTAGCATTTCTTCTAAAAGGTCCAATTGGAATTGGTACTGTAGTAATTACTTTCAGTATCGGGCCAATACTACAAAAAATTAGAGTTCCAATTGAAAAGCTTTATACTAAGCTAAGTTCATAACGAAATATTTCATTTATGGAATACATATATTTAAATAAAATGTTCATGCTAAGAGTAAATAATTTCCTTATTTGTGAAAGGGGCATGAACATGTCTAAATGGTTAAAACCATTCGTTCTACTAAATATAGTCATTTTATTTGTTTCTTTAAATAATGGACAAACAACTTTTGCAGCAAATTCAGAAATAAGAGTCCCAGGCTCGGCAGCAAATGTAACAAAGGAAAACACTTATCCAAATCCAACTCAAGACTTGCCAGAATTACAACCAGGTGGACTGGCTAAGCAGTTATTAGATTCATCGAATGTAAAAATAGAGAATCCTAATCTAATTCGTATGTTTAATGAATCCTCAGTAAGTAAAGCACCATTTGCTGTTGGGTATAACGCGAAGATTTTCCTAGGTGTTTGGCCTTTAAATTATGAGTCAAATGAGACAACAATTAATTGGCAATATAAAAAAATCAATACAAACTTTCTCGATAATCGAGGAGAAAAAACGTACAAACGCATGAAGTACTATCAAAACACACAGCAAGTTATTCGCGGTGGTTTAACTGCAAAAGTTAGAGACTCAGATGATGTTATTAACCTAATGATGCATGATGCTTCAGAAAAAACAACATTGCCACTTGCATACCAAACAGTAGTCGGAGCAGGTACAAAAAACGAACGAGTATATAATGTACCACCAAAGCAACTAGGCTATTTATACGCATACGCACCAGCTGTTAATGAAAAAGGAAAAGTAACATTTGGAGAAGTATATTTAATCTTAAAGGGTAATAAAAGATCACTTCAAGTGAAAAATGTCGTGTCGCAAGGTGTAGGCGCATGGATTCCTGTCCAAGATTATGTATCTTTTGGGTATTTAGCTTCGCCACAGCCTAGATAAAATATGTTAAATCCACAAGAGTGAATTTTGCTTGTGGATTTTTTTGTTTTACTGCACTAAATTAACGTGATTAACGGAGAGCGGCACTAAATTAACGAGATTTAGAGATGGGAATTGCAATTTATCAACGGGTTATGGGGATATAACGCAATATATCAACGAAGAACAGCAATATATCAACGAAGAATGGCAATATATCAACGAAGAACAGCAATATATCAACGAGAATTAACCATATATCAACGGAGTTCACAGCTTTATCAATATTGTTCAAATCGTGTTCGTATTTTCAATATGTGAAGATAGGAGCCAATTAAATATGATCTAATCAACAAAAAAAGCATGTCATAAAAATGACATGCTTAACTCTTAAAGCTTTGAACTTCTACTAGTAAAATCAGTATCACGATAGTAGCTATTCTTCACTAGAATATTAGGCCCTAAACATTTAACTGCTGGACAATGACAGCTTAGTTCTTTTGCAGTTTTTGATAATGACCAAGTATCATATGCTTCCTGGAGTGTATGAGTTTGAATATTACCAAGATGAGGTACATCACCAAAGTCAGTTACGATAATACTTCCATCGAATACATTTACATTTAAGCGAGAACGGCCGTCAGGGTCATTTCGTAGTGTTACATTTTTACTATTATATAGTCTTTGAATAATGTCTAAATCCTTCTGATCATCGCTACATGGATAAAATGGCAGTGTACCAAATAGCATCCAAATGTTTTCATCGCGGACATCTAGTAAAGTAGAGATTGCATTACGTAGTTCATCCTTCGTTAAAACTTCTAATGTACTAGCGAAATCACTTGCGTACATAGGGTGTATTTCGTGCCTTTGACATTTCATTTCATCAATAATTTGACGATGAATTTTTTCTAAGTATGGAAGAGTACGTTTATTTAGCATTGTTTCAGCAGATACCATAACGCCTGCTTCAGCAAGGCGGCGACTGTTTTCGATCATATTTTCAAATAATTTTGCACGTTGCTCATATGTTGGCTTGCGATCCATCATGGCAAATCCTGCTTCAACAAATTCATCAACTGTTCCCCAGTTATGTGAGATATGTAGTACGTCTAAATAAGGAATGATTTTTTCATATCTTTCAAAATCTAATGTTAGATTTGAATTAATTTGAGTTCGGACACCGCGCTCATGGGCATACTTTAATAATGGCACTACATAACCGTTCAGCATTTTATTAGAAAGCATCGGCTCTCCACCGGTAATACTTATGCAACGAAGCTTTTCGATCTCTTCTAAGCGATTTAGTACTAGTTCAATCGGTAATGGATTTGGATCCTTCGGTTGTAAAGTATATCCGACAGCACAATGCTCGCATCGCATATTACAGATTGTTGTCGTTGTAAATTCTACATTTGTTAGTATGTTTTTACCATACTCTTCAACATCTAAATATGCTTCCCAAGGGTCATATGTAGGTGTTATTTGTTGTAATAAATTTTTCATAAAAAAACTCCTTCAGGCACAAAAGTGCACCCATAAGTATAAGATAAATTTAATTTTCCTCAACCATTATAAGAAAGAAAGTTAATCATTGTATAGAAATAAATGCTTAAAAAATAAAAAAATGTCGAAAGTTTTACGATATATAGTCGAAGAAGGGTATAATATAAAATGAATTGTATTAAGAAAGGACGAGTTATTTATGTCAAGCACAGAACAATTATCTTATATTAAAGAGCGTTTTAACACAGTAATGGAAACAATCGAATCTTTAGAAGCTGATGAAGTAAGCTTAGAAGAATTAGATCAATTATTATCTGTTTTAGATGACATAGAAACTAAATGTCGTGAAGTTAATCAACCTGAATGAGTCCATTAAAATGGGCTTTTTTTATTTATTGAAAAAGCGATATGACAGCTAAATAAAGAAACATACTTGTCAGGGCTTTTTTTATTCCGTTTATTAAAAATTGTATTATAATGAGAAGGGGAACATTCTGTCTTTTTTATAAAGGGTTGAGGGGGAGCAGCAATGCAAAACATACAGGAAAGTATTTATCAATTAATCGTTGAAACATCAACGAATCTACCAAAGGACGTACGTAAAGCAATCAGACAAGCTAAAGCAAATGAAACTTCTGGAACTAGAAGTGCCATCGCGTTGGAAACGATTACAAATAATATTATGATGGCTGAAAACGATGTTTCACCAATTTGCCAAGATACTGGTATGCCAACGTTTAAAGTAAAAACTCCAGTTGGTGTAAACCAGCTTGTGATAAAAGAAGCAATTTATGCTGCGATTGAACAAGCTACAAAAGATGGTAAGCTTCGTTCGAACTCTGTAGATTCTTTATTTGGTAAAAACAGCGGAAATAACTTAGGACCGGGTACTCCTGTTGTGAAATTTGAGCAACATGAGAGCGATTATATCGATATTCGTCTAATCTTAAAAGGTGGCGGATGTGAAAATAAAAATATCCAATATAGCTTACCATGTGAACTTGAAGGACTTGGTAAAGCTGGTCGTGATTTAGACGGTATCCGTAAATGTATTTTACACAGCGTATATCAAGCACAAGGACAAGGCTGTAGCGCAGGCTTCATCGGAGTTGGTATCGGCGGAGACCGTACTAGCGGTTATGAGCTTGCTAAAGATCAACTATTCCGTTTAACTGAAGATGAAAATCCAATTCCAGAGCTTAAAGCAATGGAAGATTATATTTTGGAAAATGCAAACAAGCTAGGCGTAGGAACAATGGGATTTGGTGGAGAGACAACATTACTTGGTTGTAAAATCGGCGTAATGAACCGTCTACCTGCAAGCTTCTTCGTATCAGTAGCGTATAACTGCTGGGCATTCCGTCGTTTAGGTATGAAAATTAATCCTGAGACTGGTGAAGTTTCAGAATGGATCTATCGTGATGGTGAAGAAATTAGCTTTACAAATGAAGCTGCAGATACTGCAGAAGCACCTCGTGAAGTGAAATTAGTAGCGCCAATTACTGAAGAACAAATTCGTGATTTAAAAGTTGGAGATGTAGTTTCGATTAGTGGAATGATGTACACTGGCCGTGACGCAATCCACCATCATTTAAAAGACCATGACTGTCCAGTAGACTTAAATGGTCAAATTATTTACCACTGTGGACCTGTTGTATTAAAAGATGAAGAAGGCAAATATCACATTAAAGCAGCTGGCCCAACAACAAGTATTCGTGAGGAGCCATACCAAGGCGATATCATGAAAAAATTCGGCATTCGCGCTGTAATCGGTAAAGGCGGAATGGGTGCAAAAACATTAAAAGCATTAGAAGAGCACGGCGGTGTTTACTTAAATGCAATTGGTGGAGCAGCACAATACTACTCACAATGTATTAAAGAAGTAAAAGACGTAAACTATTTAGAATTCGGAATTCCAGAAGCAATGTGGCACTTACAAGTTGAAGATTTCAAAGCAGTTGTAACAATGGATTCTCACGGTAACTCATTGCATCAAGATGTAGATAAGAGCTCACTTGAGAAATTAGCTACTATGGCTGAGAAGGTATTTTAATAGTTGAGATTTAGGGGCAATGTCATTTGATGGCATTGCTTTTTTTTGTGGGGAGATTATTTGTTGGTGTAAATAGGAGATGAAAAGTGCAAATAAGAGCGGGGGTACTGCGATTAAATTCGAAGAGTGGATAGGAAAAATGAAACCTGCAAATAAATGATGAGAACCCGCAAATAAAAACGTGAGTAGTGCAAATAAAAGCCGAATCACCGCAATTAAATTCTACGAGTTCAAATAAGAAAATGTAATCTGCAAATAAACGAAGAAGACCTGCAAATAAAAACATGAGGATTGCAAATATGGCCCCAGCGACTGCAATTAAATTCCCAAGTGCAAATAAAAATATGTAATCTGCAAATAAACGAAGAAAACCTGCAAATAAAAACGTGAGTAGTGCAAATAAGGCCCCAGCGACTGCAATTAAATTCCCAAGTGCAAATAAATTCTACGAGTGCAAATAAGAAAATGTAATCTGCAAATAAACGAAGAAAACCTGCAAATAAAAACATGAGTAGTGCAAATAAGGCCCCAGCAACTGCAATTAAATTCCCAAGTGCAAATAAAATCACGAAAATAGCAAATAAAAATGGCAAAACTGCAAATAAAATTACGAAATCTGCAAATAAAATTACCAAATCTACAATTAAAAGTTTCAAAACTGTAAATAACCTTCTCAATACTGCAAATAAGGCGTTAATTCATGAAGAAAAAGTTTAATTTTAGGGTAAATTAAGCAAAATTGAATGGTTTGGATTGAAAAACCCCTATATTCATTAAAAAACTTCAATCCCTGAGCCGACACAAAATCCTGAGCTAGAAAAACTTAGTTTTATTTCAAAAATGCACCAATTTTATTCATATTTCTAATTTATTTACAGATACTAATTTTAAGTGAGGTGAGTGAGTTGAAAAAGTTTATCGTATCGATTCTTGCTTTCTTGTTAGTGTTTCCTAGTACTACTTTTGCTTATAGTAATACGCCACATGGCTGGGGGATTGTTCGTACGAAGAATGAGGTTCCGCCAGATGCTGGTGAGCAGCTTAATAATTTGTTATCTAATACGGGGTCAGTGTATTTAGGTGATACTACGAAAAAGGATGTTTATTTAACTTTTGACAATGGTTATGAAAATGGATTTACGCCGAAGTTTTTGGATGTGTTAAAGAAGCATGGTGTTCATGCGACTTTTTTCATAACGGGTCATTATATTAAGGAGAATCCTGAGTTAGTAAAACGGATGGTAAATGAGGGGCATATAGTTGGAAATCATTCGTGGAGTCATCCTGATATGACAACGATTGGTGATCAGAAGATTGTTGAGGAATTGGAACAAGTTAAAATGGCATACCAAGAATTAACTGGCCGAACAGATATGAGATATTTTAGACCTGCACGAGGGGTTTTTAGTGAGCGTACTTTGAAGTTGGTCAATAAAGAGGGGTATGAAAATATTTTTTGGTCATTGGCATATGTTGATTGGAAGGTTGATCAGCAAAGAGGTTGGAAATATGCTTATGATAATGTGATGGATTTGATTCATCCAGGAGCGGTTATTTTAATGCATACTGTATCGAAGGATAATGCAGAGGCGATGGATGCGATTATTACTGGTTTACATAAAAGAGGTTATCGTTTTGGCAGTTTAGATGAGTTAATGATGGAGAGAAGTGGATTTGATCCGAATTTCTATCTTCCTAAAAAATAAAAAGCTAATGATTGAGTAGTTTAGTAAAACTGCTTTAATCATTAGCTTTTTTTTACACATTAAGAAAGTATAAATTGGCAGCGGTGAAGAAAAGTCGACGTAGATGCCAATTTTGGTATAAGTATAAGTGCAACTACCCCTCTGTCTTCGCCTAAAGGCTCGCCAATCGGGGAGTTTTCTTTATCGGTTTGCGATTGCTTCGTAGTTTAATTTTGCGTGTTGTTTAGACGTTTTAATTACGAATGGATTTTCGACTGTATTTTCTAAGAATTGTTGGTCCTTATTTGCGAATTTTTTAATTCCGTTAAGAACTTGTTCTTCTTCTGATACTACTTCTCCAAAAAGTAATTCTTGTGTGATTGGTCCTTGGTTATAGTGTTCATAATAGAATCGTCTATAGTCAAATTGATAGAAAATAACTGGTTTTTCCATGTATGAAAAGTCAAACGAAACTGTTGAGTAATCAGTGATTAATAAATCGGATCGTTTTAAAAGTGATTGAACGGTTTCTTCACCTTGACGGATTACTTTGATTCGTTTATGGAAATCTGGAACATCTTTCATATAAACCTGAGTTTGGTAATGTGGATAGAAAATAATATTTAAATCGTTATCTTCTAAAATTTGGTGTAAATCAGGATTACTAAGTAAAGATAAGTAACGGTTAAAGTATTCAGAGTTCATTAATTGCTGCGTACTTTTATTCCAGTTTCTCCACGTTGGCATAATTAGAATCGTTTTCCCATTACCTGTATTTTCAAGGGCGTCCCATCTAGCTAGTCCAGTTACGGCAACTTCATTTTCGGCATATCCAAATTCGTTCACGATATGATCTTTTTCAAAATCAGATGAAACGATAAATAATGAATAGCCCATTCGATTTTTATTTAGTACATGGTTTACTCGACTAACTCCAATTACGCCATGTTGAATAAGGATTTTTTGATTTTGCTGCCATTCAGGATGGCATTTTAAAACTTGTAGGTATTCATGGGTGTACATGTTAGCACGTTCGGAATATGCATTAATTGTTTTATCACAAGTTAATAAGTAGAGTGTGTGCTTTATACTTCCGTATTGTACGATGTTACCGAATTCCTTTATATGTTCATAATCTTTAGCATTTTTATCGATTAAATAGTAACAGTTTTCTCTTAGATTATTTTTCTGTATATACTTGAATAAATGATACGAATTATCTTGTGCTGTATCTTTTCTTTCTCCAATTAGCCAAATATGTTTATTTCGATAGTGCTTTTGTGTTAAGCGGTATAAGAAAAAGATAAGGAAGGATTTCCATTCTCTCCTTAGTACAAGTAAACCAAATTCATAGACTAAATCGCGGAAGGATTTTTGTATTTTTGTTTTTAATCTTCCTAATAGACCTGTTTTTTTAATTCGAATATGCAAATTCTTCTTTGGAAAATATGGCACTATGCTGTGTGTTTTAGTTGTTGCTGGTTTTGAATTTGCTTTTGTTGAAAAATAAAAGATATGAAGTGGTTTTTTTAGCGTAATATCTCCGACTTTTACTGAGATTGACACTTCATAATCACCATCAGGTAAAATTTTACTTAATTCAATCGTCGTTGTTTTATAGCCACCATCGTTATAATTGATACTATTTTTTGAGAATAAGTAAGATAAATCTGAACGCTCAAGTGTTTCAAGTGTAACTGTAATGACTTGTCCGTTTGACTTATTCGTAAACTGTATTTCTTTAATAGAATCATCATTATTAATTTCCTCAATAAAGGCAAAGCCACCTACTTGTAAGCGATCTTCACGTAATGAAAGGATTTCAATTTTTTGATATAGATTAAATGCTTTTATTTCTAGGTATTCTTTATACTTTGGAAAATATTTTGCAAAGTAGTGATAATATTTTCCTTCGATTTTAACTGCACCTTTTTGTAATGTTCGATCAGATAATAAGCGCATTAGTAAATTAAATTCTTCTGAAACTTTATTAACAAATATCGTGTAGAATACCTTACTAATTTTAGAAGTATTATGTTCTATTTGATTTTCTGACATGTTGTTTGCAAAGTTAGATGAAATCGTTAATAATTCATCGAACTGCTCAGAAGGGAAGTAGTACGCTTTAGTTAATAAAGATGTTAAATAATAATCCCATAATTTTTTCTCAATATGAGCGTAATGAGAGGTAACATCTTTTTGTTTATAATAGTTCCGTAATTCTGATTGAGTAATAAGAAGGTCATTAAAAAAATCTAAAGTACTAGTTTGTTTAATAACATCACTATTCGTTAAATCTCTCACATTTATGACGATGTCTGAAGTGACATAAACTTTATTCGAACAAATAAAGGATTGTTGAGTAAATAATAAATCTTGTTGCTCAGTTATATTCTCATTAAATTGTATTTGATTGTCGCTCAATAAACTTCTTTTGATCATCATATTTTTAATAGAAGGATTTAAAAGTAGTTCTGGCTGTTGGTCAAATTGGCGTATTTGCGGTAAATCTTTTTTGAAAATGGATTTTAAGTCATGGTGCTCCCATTTTCTTGTACCATTGAATAATTGGATATTTCCTAAAGCAATCTCAGCATTTGCTTTAGTAGCACCGTCATATAGTTTTTCATAAGATGAAGAATTTACAATATCATCTGCATCGATAAAGGCAATAAACTCACCATTAGCTTCTTGTAAGCCTATGTTACGCGCTTTATTTTTTGCCGTAAAATCGATTGATACGGATTGGAAATTTTTATGTGAATTTGAGTATTCTTCAATTAATTTTTTACTATTATCTGTTGAACCGTTGTCAATCACGATAATTTGAAGATCAGTTAATGATTGACTTTGTAAGCTGTTAAGGCAATCTTTTAAGACATCTTCATGATTATGTGCGACAACGACTATACTTACTTTTGCTTTTTCCATAATAGTCTTACCTCACTAGTCTCTACTTTCAATTAAATAGTTTATCATAAATTATAAATTAATGTGTCTTCCATCCTATATTAATTTACGCTTGGTAAGTGGTTTTTGTAGTAGTATTTTCTCCAATATTTGATGGAGATATTTATTAAGAGGGGTAGTAGATGCAGAGTTTCTAAAATTGACTAATGGTAGTTTTAAAAAAGAGGCAATTACTTTAGTAAATTTTTATTAAACCTATTGACTTTGATAATGATAATCGTTATCATTTAAATATGTTAAATATCAAAACCCGCTGTAGCGATATTTGATAAGTTTTAAAACCTGATTGGACTTGAAAGTTTCCCCATTCCCTTAAAATTTAATGTGTCAAAAAAAGCTTGATTAGTCCCCAAGCTTTTTTTGTGTTTTTCAGGCTGTAAGAGCTTTCTAAAAATAAAATTTTTAAGCATGTAACTAGAGATTATTTCTCTAGTTTTTTTGCGTTTCACACAAATTTTCTTAACCGGTACTGATTATGCTATAATACACTTCAGAGTAATTAAGGAGGAACGGGAGAATGTGGAAGGAAGAGGTTGCTTTAGAAACTCCATATCAATGGGAAGAGGTTTTAAAGAGATTAGAGCATGAGCCAACATTTACAGTGCATTCTGCTGAAAAGCGGTTAAGCATTCCACTTTATATTGAGGGAGAGCATGCAGTTGTAAAGGTTAAGAAAATAGATGATGCTCCGGTTCGATTTGAAGTTATTAGTGAACATGAGGATAAAGCTAAAATTCTCGAGGAGATTGCTACAATTTTGCAATGGCAAACTGAATTTGAAGAGTTACATTATCATTTAAGACAAACTACTATATCGCCTCTAATAGACCTTTTTGGACATACACCAATCACTGTTTCTAATGATCCTTTCGCCTGTTTAATTACATGTATTATTCATCAGCAAATTCAGCGTACTTTTGCGATTCAAGTCACAAAGCGATTTGTTCGAATGTATGGTGAGAGAATTGGTAATGCGTGGTTTTTTCCATCGCCTGAGAAAATTGCCATGTTAACGATTGATGAGTTAAGAGATTTACAGCTTAGTACTAGAAAAGCTGAATATATGATTGGCATTGCTAAAGCGTGGAGTGAAGGAGATTTAAGTCATCAAGATTATCGAACATTATCTTCAGAGGAAATTTCTAAGGAGCTAATTAAGCTTAAAGGGGTCGGCCCCTGGACGGTTGAAAACTTCTTATTATTTGGTTTAGGAAGAAAAGATATTTTCCCAGTTGGTGATGTTGGCATTCAAATCGCACTTCAAAAGCTTTTAAATTTAGATGAAAAGCCTTCAAAAGAAATAATGGAGTATGTTAAAGAGCAGGTTTCACCGTTTGGAAGCTACGCTGCTCTGTATCTTTGGAAGAGCATAGAATAATGGAGTTGTATATATGAGCAATCAGTTAGAAAATAAATTAGAAGTAGGACAATCCTTTCCTATTACAATTAAACGTATCGGGATTAATGGTGAGGGTGTAGGTTACTTCAAACGACAAGTTGTATTTATTAAAGGAGCATTACCTGGTGAGGAAGTAGTTGCTGAAGTAACGAATGTTCGCAACGGTTTTGCTGAAGGGAAAATTCAACGTATTCGTAAGTCGTCACCAGACCGTGTAGATCCGACTTGTAAAATCTATGAAAAATGCGGTGGCTGCCAAATTCAGCATGCTTCATATGAGGGGCAGCTTCGATATAAACGCGATATTGTCATCCAAGCAATGGAAAAGTATGCGAAAGATTTACTAGAAAAAACACCAATTAAAGAAACGGTTGGTATGGAAAATCCTTGGAATTATCGCAACAAAAGTCAGCTTCAAACTGGACTTGAAAAAAATAAGATTATCGCTGGATTATATAAACAAAACTCACACGAAGTTGTCGATATTGGCCATTGCCCAATTCAACATGAGGATTTAAATAAAATCACAGGTAAAGTGAAGAAGATTTTAACTCGTTTAAATATTCCTGTTTATAATGAACGAAAAAATAAAGGGGTTATTCGAACAATTGTTGCCCGTGTCGGATTGCAAACAGGTCAAATTCAATTAGTTCTAGTAACTGGTACGAAAGATTTTCCACAGAAAAATGAATTAATTAGTGAAATTAAAAAGAGAATTCCTGAAGTAACTAGTTTAATGCAAAACATTAACAATCAAATGACTTCAGTGATTTTTGGTCGTGAAACTGTTTATTTAGCAGGGGAAGAAGTAATCGAAGAAAAGCTTGGTGACTTATCATTTGAGCTTTCGGCTAGAGCGTTTTTCCAATTAAACCCTGAGCAAACGGTTAAGCTATATGATGAAGTGAAAAACGCAGCGGCACTTACTGGTACGGAAAAAGTCGTTGATGCTTATTGTGGAGTAGGTACAATCGGATTATGGCTTGCTAAAGACGCAAAAGAAGTTCGTGGCATGGACGTAACAAAAGAGGCGATCATCGATGCGAAAACAAATGCATTAAGCCATGGATTTACAAACACTCATTACGAAGCAGGTAATGCTGAAGAAGTATTACCAAAATGGTTAAAAGAAGGCTGGAAACCGGATGTGATTATTACTGATCCACCGAGAACTGGTTGCGATGAGGAGTTCTTAAATACTGTATTAAAAATTAAACCGAAAAAATTAGTATATGTTTCTTGTAATCCTTCTACTTTGGCTAGAGATTTAAAGGTATTAAGTAAGAATTATGATGTGAAGTATATGCAGCCAGTAGATATGTTCCCGCATACTGCACATGTAGAAGTTGTAGCGAATTTGGAATTGAAGATGTCTAATTAATAAATGCTCTGCTAGTTAAAATAAACATTAGCCACCCTAAATTCGTTAAAAAGTACTTTTTTCGAATTCGGGGGCTTTTTTCTGTTAAACTCTTGGCAATTCGGTTTCTTCTAATTGAAGAAATATTGGAGAGAATTTTAGCAAACACTGATTAACATTTTTGATCAGTTTGATAATAAGTGAATAATCATGGTCATCTTACTTTTTAATTTTCGGATAAGTGGTTGGCCTAGTTTCCCATCATGAGAGGATTTGAAGTTGAAAATGAAAGATAATTTTTGGCGTGAATTACCGCGACCTTTTTTTATACTGGCTCCAATGGAAGATGTGACGGATGTTGTGTTTCGCCATGTTGTAAGTGAAGCAGCCAGACCTGATGTATTTTTTACGGAGTTTACAAACAGTGAGAGTTACTGCCACCCAGAAGGGCACCAAAGTGTACGCGGTCGTTTGACTTTTACAGAAGATGAGCAGCCACTAGTAGCACATATTTGGGGTGATAAGCCTGAATTCTTTAAGCAAATGAGTATTGGTATGGCGGAACTTGGTTTTCGAGGTATAGATCTCAATATGGGCTGTCCTGTACCTAATGTGGCAGGACATGGGAAGGGGAGCGGCCTAATCCTTCGCCCAGAAGTTGCAGCAGAACTAATACAAGCAGCAAAAGCAGGAGGACTGCCAGTAAGCGTTAAGACAAGGCTTGGTTTCTCTAAAATAGACGAATGGCGTGACTGGCTGACACACATATTAAAACAAGACATTGCCAATTTATCCATTCACTTGCGTACTAGAGATGAAATGAGCAAAGTAGATGCACATTGGGAACTAATTCCGGAGATTAAGAAACTTCGTGATGAAGTAGCACCGAATACACTGTTGACAATCAACGGAGATATCCCTGACCGACAAACTGGCTTAAAGCTTGCTGAACAATATGGTATTGATGGGGTTATGATTGGACGTGGAATTTTCCATAATCCGTTTGCTTTTGAAGTGGAGCCAAAAGATCATAGTAGTGAGGAATTGCTTAATCTTTTAAAATTGCATCTGGATCTTCATGATCAATATGAGTTACGTTCGTTCAAAGCTCTTCATCGCTTCTTTAAGATTTATGTCCGTGGGTTTAGAGGAGCAGGCGAATTAAGAAATCAATTAATGAACACAGAATCAACAGATGAAGTGCGTGATATGCTCGATAAATTTATGGCAAAGAACTTTATTGGGATAAGCGAAGAATAGAATTCCCTAATTAAATGGCTCCAGTATTTTGCTGGGGCTTTTTTGCATTGGTATTTGCATAGGATGCTGATCTAGTCTGTGCTCTTCTTTTTCTTTTCTAGACGGAGACGACACTTCAGTGACTTTTAGATTCATATTTAATTTTGATTTACACTATAAGATGAAAGGTCTGCCGAACTACTCAGCAGACCTTCTCTATTTCTAATTACTTGGATTCAATAATCGTTTTATTAATTACATCAATCACGTAGTTCTTTGTATTTTTAGCTATCGAACCACCATCACTTTTAAAAATCGTGGATTTGGTAGTATCAGTTGGTTCAATGTGTACTGGAACTTGCGTTTGACCTTCGCTTAGATTAATAGATTGAGTGAAATTCATTCCATTATAGTCAGTTACTTTTTCCCCGTTGATGGTGAGGTTAGCACCTTTAATACTATTTCCTTTGATCGTTAAAGTCGAACCTTTCACATCAATTTGGCTTACTACAAGTGGGTTATCAATCCAGCGTAAAATCTTGTCTTGGACAACCATTTTGTTGCCACCTTGGTTTGTGACGACTACTTTCATATCAGTTCCAGTCGCACCGTAACCATAGTAACTGATATCATCATCCGATGAATCAGATGGTGTGTGGTCTGTTAAACCTTCGTGATCCCAAGAGTTGTCTCTCGTGTATTTATACGTAATTTCAGTTCCTTCCTCAAGTTCAGTTGTATATTCCCAATCAGGTGTAACGGCACCATTTCGGCTCATTGACCAGCCGCCTGTATTCCATCCATTTAAGCTGTTTGGAATATTCATTTGAGAAGATAATGGAGTATCATCTGGTGCATGCACCTTGAAAGTGACTTGTACCATGACGATATCAGGTGTCACAGTTACCGTGTTAGAGTCCACATAATTCCCAGCTTGATCAAATACACGGATTTTGTATTTATAAGTTGTACCGTTAGCTACCTGATAATCACGGAATGTGGAAGTGTCTCCATTGACTGATGTAAGTAATTGATCGTCACGATAAATAATCGTTTTATATGGCTGATCTGGCTGCTTAAGGTTCCAGTTTAAGTTAACCTGACCAGACTCTTGAATTGGTGTATCTAAAGTGACTTCTTTAGCAGGAGGAGTCGTATCTGATGTGCTCCGTGTATAATTTACTTCTGCTGTTGAAGTAGATACCCATGTTTTACCTAAATCAGGAGTAAAGGACATTCTGTATTCATAAGTACCTGCCTCCAATGGTGTAAAGCTACCTTGAAACTCATTTGCCTTATTTTCCTGAGTTTGACCAGTATATAGAGCTTGATATGTTGTCCAAGTTGTTTGGCCTTTAATTCTTACTTGAAGCTCGGCTGTGATTCCCTCGGCCGGGCCGGTTTCAGTAGCACCTGACAAGTAAAAAGATGCTTTAACAGTAGAATCAAGCGCTAAGTTCAACTCCCCATTAGATAAGGTAGTCAGGTTGCTCGGGCTAGCATTCGCAACATCATAATGTGGCACGAGACCAGCTGAGGCTACAGGCTCAGATTCGTTGCCATTAGAATCTACAGCTGTCACTTCAAAATAATAGGTACGCCCATTATTCAAACCTGAAATATCAACAGATTTACCAGTAGTTTCTTTCACTTTTGTCCATAATCCACCAGCAATATTGGATTGGTAGACATTGAATTTTGTTCCATTTCCTGTCCAATTTAAAGTAATTTGTTTAGAACCTACTGTACCTACTACACTTTTAACTGACTGTGGTTGTTTTACTTCATTATTTGATAGTAACATTCTTCCGGATTCAGCTGGAACGGTCAATGTAAGCTTACCATCTTTTGCTGTAGCTAAATACTTAGTATCTAATTGGTCTACATATTGAACGCCATTCGCAATAAGTCCTTTTGTATCAATTTCAACAGTTTGTGAAGTATTCCCTCTGTTGATAATAACAAGGGCAGATTTTGATCCTTTTGTTCGAGTGTAAGCTAATACATCATTTTTTGCGTAAATGTGGTGAAGATCTCCATAGCTAAATAGATCGGAATTTTTACTACGAATTTTACCTATCGTTTGATAATGTTTAATTAAATCTTGGTTCTCATTTCCCCATGGATACGTACGGCGATCATCTGGATCCTTTGAGCCTGTTTGTCCTGCTTCATCTCCATAATAAATAGTCGGCGCACCAGGGTAGCCCATTTGAAGAATAGAAGCTAATTTTAATCGCTTTACACCTTCATTGTAATTATAGTTCGGATCCTGTTCAGCTCTGTTATACGTATCTGTTCCATTTCCTAACAGGAATATAGCGCGTGCAGTATCATGAGATCCCATTAAGTTCATGAGTGCATAAAACGCTTCTTTAGGATAGTCCTCTTGAACAGCTTCGAGTGAGTTTTGTGCATTTTCTGCATTACCGTTCTTTAAATAATCCAAGATTGCTCCTCGGAAACGATAGTTCATTACGGAATCATATTGATCTCCTAAGAAGTACTTGGAAGCATCATCCCAAATTTCCCCTAAAATAAGTGGTTTCTCATCTTTTTGAAGCGTGCTTCCGGATCCTGTCATAGTCTTGGATTTCATTTCTTTTCGGAATTCCTGCCAAAATGAACTGTCCACTTCATTTGCTACATCTAAACGCCAGCCGGAAGAACCTCGATCGATCCATGATTTTCCTACAGAGTCCTTTTCATACATTAGATAATTAGCTAATTCAGTGTTGTTAAGTTCACTAAGGTGGTCAACCTTTGATCCTTCAACTGATTCAAATACTGGCAGACTATCATAGCCCCACCATCCTTCATACTTATAATGTTCTCCATTTGAAACGCCGTTTACTTTTTCATTAGGAACTTTAACATTTTCAATATGGAACCAGTTTTCGAAACCGTACGGGCTAAAGGATTGACCTTCAGAGATAAGTTGTTTTTTTGCTTTCTCTTTAGCAGCAGCTTCGGTCAATTTTTCGTCATTCATCAAATTATAAACACGAGACCAATATTCATATGCACCAACTGTTTTATATTTGTTATAGCGGTCAAAATAGATTGAGTCGTCAGAGACGTGGTTAAAAACTCCATCCAAAATCAAATGCATGTTACGTTTCGATAACTCTTTTGTGAAATCCTTAAATTCTTTTTCTGTACCAAACATCGGATCAAGTTCTTTGTAATCGGTTGCATCATATTTATGGTTAGATGGTGCAAGAGCAATCGGATTTATATAGAGTGTGTTAACTCCAAGTGATTGAAGGTAATCAAGCTTAGCTTTGATTCCAGCAATATCTCCTCCATAAAAATCATTACTAAACTCTCCGTCCCCATTATATGAACCAGTTCCTTGTTCATAAGGATTATCAGGTAAGCTTGACCAAGAAGCGGGATGTTCGATTGGTTGGCTACCGCGAGCTCCAACTTTATCCTTTATATGGTCATTTGTCTTGTTGCCGTTAAAAAAGCGATCAGGAAAGATTTGATAGACTACAGCTTCTTTCATCCAATTTGGAGTTTGATATTCAGGGTCATAAACTGTCAATTGGAAAAGACCTGCATTTTTATCTTCTGCTTTTCCAGTATGGCCTTCTTGTGTGTCCTCACCATATTCTGCCGTTGTGTCTTGATCTCTTACAATGAATTTATATCCATGAATACCTTTATCTGCCGGAGTAAAGGTGGCTTCCCAGTACTCAAGATCACCTTTGCCACTTGTATTTGACCAGCCAACATTTTTCATAGCCAAGACTTTTGTTGTACCTGAATTATAGTTTTTTACATAAAGGCTTGCACTTGTCAGGTCACCTTTCTTAGCTGATATCCTGAATGTGACAGGTGTCTCTGCAGGAACCGCACCAAATGGCTTTCGGTAAATTTGATCCCATGAATCATGATATAGGGCACTTTGATCAATCAAGCCATCAGAGCCTGTTGGTTTATAATCTGTATAAACTTCTTTTGTTTGATTATTATAGAAAAATGTAATAGTAGTTTCAGAGATTACATTTAACTTCAAATTGGAAGTAGGGTAGGACTCGTTCCAATCCTTGCCCAATACAATCTTGTATTCGTATGTACCACTTGGCACCTTTGTAGTGAAGGAATAGATATTTTTAAAATTGTCATCCTTTAAAAAGGCTGTTGATTCCGCTGGGCTCCAAGCTGCCCCTGCATTAATTGCAGGCTGGATCGTTCCAACAAGACGTGGTTGTCTTTCATCTGCTAAAGGAGTGTAATGAGTGCTGTCTGAAATTGAATGAGTGTTATCATTATAGTAGAAAGTGACATCTTTTTGTTCGGAAAGTACTAGTTTAATGTTGTTGCCACCTGGATTTCCGCCTTCACCGTAATTTTCCGACCAGTTTCCACCAATGGCGATTTTATACTCATATTCACTGGCCGGTAAAGTACCAGTAAAAGTATAGAGACCATTACCTTTGTACACCATTTCCGTTTTGGCCGAAGCTGGGTCCCAATCGCTTGGATTGCCTAACAAGCTTTGAATGCTACCAACAAGTACAACTTGTTTAGCTACCGTTTCTGCTGCTTTTGCAGATCCATTTGTAATTAGTCCCGGAAACATCTGGAGTACTAATCCTAATACAGTGACGAGCGATAATATTGATCTTTGTTTTCTCCTCATGAAAAAACCCCTTTCCTCTTTCTAAATTAAGAAAACGTTTATACAAAAGATGCAATAAAAATATGTATGTAGGTAATGCTAATCTATTGCAACCGTTTGCATAAATTTGTTTTCAAAATAATTATAACTTTTTATCAACACAAATCAATGGTAAATGGCAAAATAATACAAATTTTCTGAATTAAATACAATTGATGTTTATTTAAGATGGAGTTTCAAATTTTAGAAGACGAGCAAGAAGATTAAATGTCTACATTGCTTCACTGTTAATAAACAACTGGAATAACATTATTAAAGTTGCACAAAATGTGACAATATTTTAAAATTGTTAAGTGTACAATATGCGATAAGTGTAAACCATGCTATGATAGGAGCGTGAGGTGAAATGAGAATGAGTACAATGACATTAAAATTGACAGAGGAACAACTTGAGCAAGCGATTCATGAACAAGATGTAGTAAGATACGAAAAAGAATCATTGTTTTTAATGAATAACTTGGCTGTTAGTATGAGTGAAGTTTATGATGACATTCTACGATACGTTATGCCAAAGAAGGTTAAATTTAATTTAGGGCCAGATTTAATTAAAAAAGAAGAATCAATTACACTTTTGAAAGAAATGATGGAGATTTCAACAAAAATTCATGAAGAAAAAATGGATTTTAATAATGTGAAAATTAAATTTGATACGTGGTTTTATCAGATTACTTCAGAAGGCATATTAGTCTTTGATTATGATTTAAGAGAATTGATGACGATTACTCAAGCGTCAAAAGAGTTAGGTGTATCACGTCAAATGGTCTACAAATATATTGAAAGAGGCTTAGAAGCGGTTGGCGAAAAAGGGCAACAAAAAATACCTAAACATGCTATTGAAGCTTGGAAAAATCCTGTAATGGCTTTTCAAATTCAATGGAACTATCAAATGAAACGAATCAGAACTCAAACAATTGACGAACGCATCGAAATGATAAATGAACTAATCTATGAATATGAAGAACAATTTGGAGATAATTTTTACAAACTTTTCGGAAGCTATACTGATGAAGATATTGATCGTTCATCGGAATCCGTTGATATATTTGATTGGAAAGAGTTAGAGGAAGAAAAGCGTAATTTATTAATGAAGCGAAAGGGAGGAAAAGAATGATTAATCCTTTAAAGTTCAACACATTGTTTATCAAATATGAAGGGGCTTTTCGAACTTCTCCTCCGATGTTAAATCTTGTCCCTCTTAATGATGGAGTCATGAAGGTTCAACTTAATATAGACTTAATACCACATCCTCAGTTTGGAAAATCGAAGGCCAGAATATTAGAGAGTGGTATAATTCGAATGGACAATTAATACAATATCGCTATTGTTGGGAAGAAAAAAGAGATCCTACGGGAAATATATGTTCCTTTGAAAATGAACATAATCATGGCGTAGAAACAGATCCACACCATACTCACCCAGTGCTTAATGACCGAAAACCTTATGACAATAACTAAAATGTTCGTTCAGTTGAAGATTTTTTAGATTTTGTATCAAGCTACATATTAACCGCTAAAAAATACCGATTCCCTATTCTTAATTCAACATCAAGTTCTACTCCGCACACTACTCCTTTATAAATCAAATATACAATAGCAAGTATTATAACTAGAGTTTCTCACGTATTAATTAATACAATGACTACCTTTAAATAGTTTCTCAATTATTCCAAGTTAAATAAATGATATAAACATTGGCTTTATAGCAATCGGTATTAATATTCTCGTAATTGTTAGCGTAAGTTTAATCATTAACACATTCGTTGATAGTTAAAGGGAGGCCCCTGAGATGATTAAAACAAATGCTAATCGGCTTCAAAATTTACTTGAAATATTTAGTGAGTACGGAAAAACAGAAAATAATGGTGTGACTAGACTTGCATTATCCGCCGAAGATATTGCGGCACGAAAGAGATTTCAAGCTTTATGTGAAGAGGCTGAAATGACAGTAAAGTATGATGACATGGGAAATATGTATGCAACATTACCAGGTAAACAAAACTTGCCACCAATCGTAATAGGTTCTCACTTGGACTCCGTCATTAAAGGGGGGAGGTTTGATGGTGTGCTAGGCGTACTTACAGCTTTAGAGACTGTTTATACAATAAAAGAAAAAAATATCGAATTAGATTATCCGATTATGATTGTCAATTTTACGAACGAAGAAGGAGCTCGATTTGAGCCATCGCTTATGTCTTCAGGTGTGTTGTCTGGTAAATTTGATAAAAAGAAAATGATTGCTTCAACAGATAAAAATGGAACGTCATTCGCTCAAGCATTAACGGAAAGTGGCTTTGAAGGTTCTGAAACAAATCGATTAGTAGAGGGCAGCGCATATATCGAACTACATATTGAGCAAGGTCCAGTTTTGGAGCGGAAAAACTTAGATATTGGAGTAGTAGAAGGTGTATTAGGAATGGTATGCTATGAAATTTCAATTTTTGGCGAATCGAATCATGCAGGTACGACGCCAATTAGCATGCGCAAAGATCCAATGTTTACTGCTGCAAATGTGGTGGTAGATTTACAAAAGCAACTACAGAGCCTAGATTCAGATCTTGTTTACACAATCGGTCGTATAAATGCATATCCAAATATTCATACAGTCATTCCTTCCGACGTAACCTTTACTTTAGAAGCAAGACATAAGGACCCTGGGGTCATTGCGGAAGTAACAAGAATGGTGGAAGAACTGCCTGTTAATCTAAATGGCTGCCCAATCAAATCTACACGCTTATGGGATCGAGATACCGTTGATTTTGATAAAACAGTAATAAACGCAGTTGATTCTGCTTGCAAAGAGTTAGGGTATAAAGAAAATCGCATGTACAGTGGTGCTGGACATGATGCTCAATTCATCGCTTCTTATATCCCAACGGCAATGATTTTTGTTCCAAGTATAAATGGATATAGTCATCGAGAGGATGAATTAACTTCATATGAGGATTGTGCTAAAGGGGCTGACGTTTTGCTTAATGCTGTAATGAGATTATGTTTTGAGAAAGTGAACAAATAGTGTTGTAATTTAAAATAGTTAAGAAGTAGTTTAAATGAAAATGGGCGAATGAATTCGTTTATTTTCATTTTTTTGTATAAATTCTAAAGGAAATCTAAAAGTAAATAGAGAGTCTTATTTTTATCATTAATTTATCCTCCTATCCCAACTTTACGAATTATTTACAATCCTTTAAAACTAGGTTAATTATTCTTTTTTATAGTTAGAGATGTAGAAAATAATAATTTTCCTTAGGAGGACAAACAATAATGAAACGTGGATTAAAATTAACATTTGCAGCAATGGTCGTTACAGGTATGCTAGCAGGATGTAATAATAAAGATGACAAGACTACTGGTAAAGCAAGCACAGATGATAAAAAGATTGAACTAACAGGTACAATTAGTGCTGCAGGATCAACAGCGTTACAACCACTAGCTGACGAAGCTGCTACAGAATTTATGTCTAAGTTCCCACAAGTGTCAGTTACAGTACAAGGTGGCGGTAGTGGAACTGGCGTAAATCAAGTATCTACTGGTGCTATTCAAATTGGTAACTCAGATGTACCAGCTGCAGAAAAATTAGAAGACAAATCAAAAGCAAGTGCTTTAGTAGAAACAAAAGTTGCTGGTGTTGGTTATTCAATGGTAACAAATAAAGATGTTGGTGTAGATTCACTTACACTTCAACAAATTGAAGATATTTTCGCTGGAAAAGTAACGAACTGGAAAGAAGTTGGCGG